>NZ_JADBTX010000034.1:0-83956 GCF_020245945.1 Microcystis sp. M015S2 | reverse complement strand
TCTAATGCTTCTAGAAGGAGAGGTTCTGCTTCTGGGTATCTGCCTTGGGAACGGTACAATGCTGCTAAATTGTTGAGGGAAGTTGCCACATCGGGATGATTGTCTCCTAAGAGTCGTTTATACAAATCTAATGCTTCTAGAAGGAGAGGTTCTGCTTCTGGGTATCTGCCTTGGGATTCGTACAAGTGTGCTAAATTGTTGAGGGAAGCTGCCACATCGGGATGATTGTCTCCTAAACGGGTTCGAGTTGCGGTTAAACAAGCTTGATAGTAAGGTTCAGCAATAGCATACAATCCTTGTCCTTCATAATACCAAGCTAAACCCGTATAGGACCAAAATAAATCCTCATCAGCGATATATTCTGGATATTCCCCGACAGATGCTTGCAGATGGAGAAGGAAAGGTTTAAATTCTTCAACGATTTCTACAGTCGTATTCTGTGGCATTTCTGCCGATTTTTTGGACATAATCGCACAATAACGGCGTTTTGCTGGTTCTGCGTGGGGTGATGCTTCTAACTTATCCCGAAAATAGCGACGCAACAGGGGATGAATTTCATACCAACCATCACCCTTATCCTGAACTAAACTCAGATGGACTAAACTATCGGTTAACCATTCCTCCACTGTATCCCCATCTTCATCGGGAAATAAATCCAGAATCATTCCCTTGGGAAAGGGCGCAAGAGCGAATAAACTGAGATAAAGTGCCAAAATTTGGGCATCTGGTTCGCTATTCAACTCCTCCCAACTGAGATTAAAGGCAGCTTTTAACCCTCTTTCCCCAGTCATTTCTGTATCAAACTTGGGATTTTTGGCTAAGATTGGCTCATCTAAGCCTTTTTCGGCTAACTTCTGCCGTATTTTGCTAATTTTCCAATCCTGTCGTCGTACCAGCAACCTTGCCACCAATTCTAACGCCAAGGGTAAATAACCTAAATCCTGACATAATAATTTAGCTGCCTCGATTTGTGTGTCAATTCTGTTGTCTTTAAGGTAGGAACGCAATAAATCAAGTGCATCTTCTTCTTTTAAAACTTCTACCCGAAAAGTCGCAATTGTCGCTGATAAATATTCCTTGCGAGTGGTAATTAAAACCTGAAAGCGTTTCTCCTCTTGCGGTGGTAAATAATCCTTAATTTGCTGATAATCCCGTACATCATCAAAAATAATTAAGACATTTCCCGCTAACCAATTTTGCCAACAATAACGAATTTTTATGTCTAATTCTCCCTCATCTGGTAGAGTTAATTTTAGATGTACTCGGGCAAAATCTAAAATAGAAGTACCGATAAAACCGCCATCACTCTCTGCCACATTTAACCAACATATACCACCAGGATAGGCTTTTTCTCGCCATTGTTGCCAACCAAACTGTCTGGCTAATTCAGTTTTACCTATGCCTCCCATTCCCGTTAAGGTAGATATAGCAAGCTTTTGGGATTGTTGTAATTTATCTTTTAAGTCAATTAATTCCTGATTCCTACCAACAAATTTAGGAATATTACTATTAGATAAATTGTGAGGATGTTGTTTAACCTGTTCCTGAACAGGCGGCTGCAGTCAGGTTTTATTAATGTTTATAGTTGCTGCTTGATAAACTTCACTAACCTGACCCTGATTCTGTAAATTTTGACCTCCAGAATTAGCCTGATTCATACTACTATTATCCTGAATTTTCAAGGATTGAATTTCTGTTGCTAAACCCTTGACTTTTTCGGCAAAATCTGCTTCATCATTCATGGCAACCTTTAAATAATCTGCTACTTTTTCTAGATCAGTTTTTGACCCTTTTTCAGCAGCTTGTAAAGCTTTTTCAGCATTAGGATTAGCTTTAAGTTTATTCCAGATGATTTGCCGCAAAGTATTAATTTTTTCTAGAGCAGCTTCGGTAAATTTTTCTACAGTAGTCTGAAATACCAAAGCAACAATTGTCGCCACTGTTATCGGTTCCATAGATAAAATCGGGGTGATGAGGGTTAACTTATTTATCTGGTTTTTGGGGGTATAAGTTGCCAACAATTAAACAACTCTTACCCCCATCATAGAACTTGTAATTTCATTTAGGCGGGTACTTCAATTTTACCCTGTCCGGCCAATCCAAAAGCGGCGTGAACCACTTGTAGGGCCCTGACTCCATCTTCCTGATTCACCACACAACTGATTTTTATATCAGAAGTAGCAATCATCAAAATATTAATTTTCTCCTTTGCTAAAGCTTCAAAAAAGCGTGCTGCTACCCCCGGTTGTCCTTCCATTCCTGAACCAACAATGCTCACTTTGGCCACATCATTATTAACCACCACTTCCTGTAAACCCAAACTTTCCGATAGTTCTAAGAGGATTTTTTTGGCTAAATTAGCATCAGCTTGGGGTAAAGTAAAAGCGATATCCCGTCGGGGAATACCATCGACAATGCGACAGCGTTGGGATTGAATAATCATATCAACACTGACATTTTTTGCCGCTAAAACCGAGAAAATTCTCGCCGCCATCCCGGGGCGATCGGGGACGTTACGAATGGCCATTTGTGCCTGATTATTATCTAGGGCCACTCCCCGTACTGGGACTAAATTTTTAGGGATTTCGCAATGAGCAACTTTAGCAGAATACTCCAGTTGAAAAGCATCACAAAGGACTTTAATTGCTTTTTCTCCGTCCGCTTCATCGATGACACAACTGACTTTTACTTCAGAAGTGGAGATCATTTCGATATTAATTGCCGCTGCGGCCAAAGTGCTAAATATTTGGGCAGCAATTCCCGGCCGGCCAATCATTCCAGCGCCGGTAATGGCGATTTTAGCGGCCCCAGATTCGATGATCACTTCCGCTTCCTCTGTATTAGTGGGATGGGAACGTAAAACTGGTGCGATCGCTTCGGCCACGGATTGGGCTTTTTTCAAGGCATTTCCCATCACCGTAAAGGCGATATCGTTGCTGTCCCCCTCGTGAATCGATTGAATAATTAAATCCACGTCCACCTGTTGATGGGCGATTTCCCCGAATAAACGGGCAGCGATACCGGGACGATCCGGAACCCGTAAAAGGGAGATTTTCGCCTGATTACCCTCAAATTCCACCGCATCCACTGCTTTTGTCAATTCCAATCCTTGCAGGGTGCGCGGTTTCGGTGCCGGGGATGTCACCCAAGTACCCGGATCCTCTGTCCAACTGGAGCGGACAACCAAGGGAACCCCGAAATTTTTAGCGATTTCCACCGCTCGCGGGTGGAGAACTTTCGCTCCTAAACTGGCTAATTCGAGCATCTCATCGCAGGTAATTTGGTCTAAAAGACGCGCTTCGGGGACTAAACGGGGGTCAGTGGTGAGAATACCGGGTACATCGGTGTAAATTTCGCAAAAATCGGCTTTTAAGGCGGCTGCTAGGGCGACGGCCGAGGTATCGGAACCACCGCGCCCCAGGGTGGTAATCTCTAGTTGATCGCTATCGCTGACACCTTGAAAACCAGCGACAACAACTACTTTACCCTCCGATAGATGACGGGAGAGGCGATCGGTTTTAATTTCTAAAATACGGGCGCGACTATGTTCGGATTCCGTGACAATTCCCACCTGAGCGCCGGTTAGGGAGATGGCCGGTTGTCCGATTTCCTCTAGGGCCATACTCATCAAGGCGATTGTCACCTGTTCCCCCGTGGATAATAACATATCCATCTCCCGGCGCGAGGGTTCGGCGGCGATCTGTTTGGCTAAATTGACCAATCCATCGGTGGTTTTACCCATGGCAGAAACGACCACCACCACGGTATTTCCTGCTATTACCGTATTTTTGACCCGTTGAGCTACCGATTGAATGCGTTCCACGGAACCTACCGATGTACCACCGTATTTTTGGACAATTACAGCCATAGTTGTCAGCGCTAGAGACTTTCTATACTTTGTTCAATCTCCAACTTATCAAAATTCCTTAACTATAAGTGGTTTTGGTTAACATTCCTTATGTTTTATCAAATGCCGACTATCCTTAAGACTGCACCGGAGAAGGGAGCGCCAGAGCTAGGTTAAGGCAGTCCGAGCATTTGTACTAAAATGTCAATACTCAGTTTAAATACAGTACATTTATGCTATTAATAATATTTTGGCTCTCTTAGGTTTGGTGGGTATTATGTATTCTAAGATATAGTCCTGCTGGCGAGTGAATGGAACGAACCACAAAGACACAGAGGACACGAAGATTGATCGCTACTTATTTCTGCGTTTATTGCGTTTATTAGGTGGATATTATGAAAGATATTTTAATGTTAGATACAGTAATAATTATCAATTCTGATCCCCCCGCCTATCGGCACCCCCCTTATCAAGGGGGGCAGGGGGGATCGAATCTTTAAGGGCAGCAAATAAATAATTAGCTAAAGTTACTCCATCTACTCCTAATTCTGTCCTTTCTTTGGCTGCTAAAATGCCGGCTTGAGCGTGTAAATAAGCCGCTAATGCGGTTGTTTCTGGGGGATTATCCGGCATTTGGGTTAAGAATCCGCCGATTAATCCTGTTAAAACATCACCGCTACCACCTCGCGCTAGAGCGGAGGTACTTTCGGGGATTATATACATTTTACCTTCCGGGGAGGCGATTATAGTTCTGGCTCCTTTTAATAAGACAATTGCACCACTTTGTTGAGATGCTTCTTGAGTGATATTAATCCTATCTTGAGAACCTGAGAAGTTAGGAAATAAGCGTTTAAATTCTCCCCAATGAGGCGTTAAAATTGTCTTATTTTGGCGAGATGATAATTTTTTTATACCCAATTGAGCCAAAATATTTAAAGCATCGGCATCGAGTATAATCGGTTTATCACTATCTAAAACCTGTTCGATAATAGCAGGATTTTCTGTGGTTAATCCAGGACCACAGGCGAGGACATGATAATTATTTAATTCTAGGGGAAGTTCGGCAATAGCTCCCGTGGCAGTTTCGGGACAATCGATAATTAATGCTTCTGGTAAATGACTAATTAATAAAGATTTAAGGGCAGCAGGAACAGCAATAGAAAGCATTCCTACACCACTACCTCGCGCTCCTAATCCGGTGAGAATTGCCCCCCCCGCATAACGACGAGAACCACAGATAATTAATAAATGTCCCTGCTGATATTTATGGGTAAGTAGAGGACGGGGTAAAGGTAAATAAGGGCGAATTAGATCGGGATTAACCCTCAGAATTGGCGGTGAATCTTGTAAAATTGTTTCTAGGTCAAGGGGACTAATTCCGATATCAATTAACTCCACTTTACCCAGATAGGGTAAGGCCAAATCTTGGAAAAAAGCTCGCTTCCAGAGTCCCAAACAAAAGGTATGAGTGGCTTTAATTGCCGTGCCTAAAACCTCTCCGGTGTCGGTGTGAATTCCCGAAGCAATATCGATACTAATTATCGGTTTTTGCCAACTATTAATTTTATCGACTAATTCGGCAATCTCTCCC
Organism: Microcystis sp. M015S2; assembly: GCF_020245945.1. Lineage (NCBI taxonomy): Bacteria > Bacillati > Cyanobacteriota > Cyanophyceae > Chroococcales > Microcystaceae > Microcystis > Microcystis sp. M015S2. The sequence continues at coordinate 78,518 of NZ_JADBTX010000034.1, read as the reverse complement.
GATAAAGTCCTTTCTAAACCAAAACCGAAAAGACCATCGATAATTAACTGACAATCCTCTAAAGATTCTAAAGTTTTCTGAAAAATTAAGCCTAAATGCTTGACATAATTAGCCTGTTGTGCTGTTAAATCCTTGAGTTTGGCGATTGGACAAAAAAGAGATACTTGATAACCAGCGAGATGTAATTCTCTAGCAATCACGAGAGCATCGCCGCCATTGTGACCAGGCCCGACGATAACGCCAATTTTGGGGAAATTAGCCAAAGAATAGGACTTTTTAAGCTGTTGTGCCGTTAACAGGGCTGCCTTTTCCATCAAAGCGGCCACAGGCATACCAGAGGCAAAAATCGCCCCTTCGATGCGACGCATCTGCTCGCTATTAACCACGTTTGACCAATAATTGTAGCTCATTCGAGGGATAAATTGCCTGTTAGGAGGTGTAGATAACTTTTTTGCCGAAAAATTGCCAATTAGCCCCAATTTTCACCGGCTCAAGGCTGGGTTGGGTGATAATAGCCAGATCATTCTGTCTAGTTTCCGCTTGACGGTGAGCGGCGGATATATTAATTAATTTTAGTAGTTGCTGACAACAACTATACTCGACGACGACTAAGACCATTTTTCCAAAGTAGTGGCAACTCTGGTTAATTGTCCTCATCCTCAAACCTTCTCCGAGAGAGGAAGGGGGTAGTAATCGGAGTTTTCTTTTCACTGATTACTGATCACTGAAAAGACTCTCCCACAGCCATCTCACCCCGGGGAAAACCGCTATAGAATAGATAAAAAAGAGAATTGCGAGGAAAAAACCCTGTCTTTTAACCCGATTGTCATTCCCCCTTCCCCAGAAAATCCCGCTCGCTATCTAGTGATCATGCTGCACGGTTGGGGTGCGGATGCCATGGATCTGGCCCCCCTAGCGGCTATGTTGGATCTGGCTGATTGTCAATTTTTGTTTCCTAATGCTCCCTTTGATCATCCGCAAGTGCCGGGAGGACGCGCCTGGTATGCGTTAGAAACCTCCGATTATCAAGGTTTAGCCGCTAGTCGTCAACAATTGCAGGATTGGATTATTTCCCTAGAAGCAACTACCGGCATTCCCCTAGAGCGGACTTTTTTGACCGGTTTTTCCCAAGGGGGAGCGATGACGCTGGATGTGGGTTTATCCTTACCCTTGGCGGGATTGGGTTCCTTGAGTGGTTATCTGCACAGTGAACCCCATCCCCAGGGTCCCCAAAATGTCTTAATTGTTCATGGTAAGCAGGATCCCGTCGTTCCTATCGCTGCTGCTCGTCAAGCCAGAGATTTACTGCTTGGTTTGGGGGTTAACGTCGAATATCACGAGTTAAATATGGGTCACGAAATCCCGATTCCGGCGCTGACTATTTTACGCCAATTCCTCCGCAATCGTCTAGAAACTGCATGAATAATGCTCGTCAGCTGGCTTTGCTGATTTTACGCGATATCGATCGCTCCTCCGCCTATCCTGATCGCGCTCTTGATCGCCATTTGTCCGCTAGTTCCTTAAATTGTCTTGACAAAGCCTTGACAACGGAGATTGTTTATGGTATAACCCGCCGCCAAAGAACTTTGGATGCGCTGCTCGATCGCTTGGGGAAAAAAACTGCGGCCCAGCAACCCCCGGATTTACGGCGAATTCTCCATATTGGTCTTTATCAACTGCGTTATCTCTCCCAGATTCCCCCATCGGCGGCGGTGAATACGGCGGTAGAATTAACTAAAATCAGTCATTTAGGCAAATTAACGGCGGTGGTTAACGGAATGCTGCGGCAATATCTCCGTTTAACTGCTAATGGCGACGATCCTTTAATTTTGCCAGAAAATACCGCTTCTAGATTGGGTATTCTCCACAGTTTCCCCGATTGGTTGGTGCAATTGTGGTTAGATCGCTTTAGTGTTACGGAAACGGAACAACTGTGTCAATGGTTTAATCGCTCTCCTGACCTCGATATTCGGATTAATCCCCTGAAAACTAGCCGAGAAGCCCTAGAAAATGAGTTAGAATCAGCCAATATAACTTTTAATCATCTTAAATTACCTCTAGCTTGCCGTTTAACCTCTGGTTTAGGCAATATTGAGCGTTTAGAGGGATTTCGAGCCGGAAATTACACCCTACAGGATATTAGCGCCCAATTAGTCACTTATCTGCTCGATCCCCAGCCCGGAGAGACAATTATCGACGCTTGTGCGGCACCGGGGGGAAAAACCACTCATATTGCCGAATTAATGGGCGATCGGGGTAGAATATTAGCCTGTGATCAAACGGCATCCCGTTTACGACAGTTAGAAGCCAATATTAAAAGATTAGACTTAAAAGCGATCGAAATACATCTAGGGGATAGTCGCGATCGTCCCCAGTGGCGCGGCATCGCTGATCGTGTACTAATCGATGCTCCCTGTTCAGGATTGGGAACCCTGCACAAGCGTCCTGATATACGTTGGCGACAAACACCAGAAAATTTACCTGTACTAGCCAAACGACAGGGGGAACTTTTAGCCTCGGCTGCCACTTGGGTAAAACCGAAGGGAATCTTAGTTTATGCCACCTGTACTTTAAATCCGTTAGAAAATGAAAGAGTGATCGAGCAGTTTTTAGCCGCTCATCCCGATTGGAAAATGGCCACTCCTGACTCTAATTCGTGCGTCTCAGAATACTATACAGAAACGGGAGCGATCGAAGTGTTACCCCATCGGCATAATCAAGACGGTTTTTTTATGGCTAAGTTAGTCAAGGAAGTGTGAGATGAAAAATAAACAATTACTGAAAATTCTCATCGGTGTTGCCTGGATTGATGGTGTCATTCAACCATCAGAAAGGAGTTATTTACGACAGGTAGCTGTGAGGGAAAAACTTGATGATGATCCAGAGATTAAACCACTATTATCGGAACTAAAACCAGTTAAAACCAGTGAATGTTATCGATGGTTAGAGTCCTATTTAGGCGATAATCCTAGTCCGGAAATCTATCAAGATCTACTAGCATCGATTAGCACTTTAATCTATAGCGATGACGACGTGGATATACAGGAAGCGAAATTATTAACCAAAGTGCAGAGTTTCGATCCGACTCATGATAGCCATCGATCAATGTTAGATAAATTAGTGACGGGAATTCAAAAATTGTACCACAGGGCAATTACTGAAAGTAATTAAGGAGTAGCTATCAGTGATGAGCAGGTCAAAAAATTCCCCGATAAAAACTGATAGCTGATCCCTAGATTTTAGGTAATAACTGTGGGTTGTTCCCGTCCGGTAGATTGACGAATTTGACCGATTTCTTCGGCTAAATCAATTAAGGGTTGTAGGGCCTTTTGGGTGTCGATATCGTGTTTACTCGCGTCCGGTTCATAACTTTCTAGATAAACCCGGAGAGTTGCTCCTTTAGTTCCCGTCCCCGAGAGACGGAAAATAATCCGAGAACCATCAGTAAAACCAATGCGAATACCTTGATTTTTACTGACACTACCATCCACGGGATCCGTATAGCTAAAATCATCGGCATATTCCACTTCATAGTTACCAAATTGTTGACCCTTAAGGTCTAAAACCAGCTTCTGGAGACGTGCCATCATCTCTTTGGCCGGTTCTAAGGCGACTTCTTCATAATCATGACGAGAATAGAAATTACGACCGAACTCTTGCCAATGACTGCGAACAATTTCCTCTACAGATTCCCCTTTAACTGCCAAAATATTTAACCAGAAAAGAACCGCCCATAAACCATCTTTTTCGCGAATATGATTGGAACCCGTGCCGAAACTTTCCTCCCCGCAAAGGGTTGCTTTCCCCGCATCTAACAAATTACCGAAGAATTTCCAACCGGTGGGAGTTTCATAACAGTCAATTCCCAGTTTAGCCGCTACGCGATCGGCCGCCGCACTGGTGGGCATCGATCGCGCCACTCCCGTGATACCATTTTGATAGCCCGGTACTAGATGAGCGTTAGCAGTTAGTACAGCTAAACTATCACTGGGGGTGACAAAAAAATTCTGACCGAGGATCATATTGCGATCGCCATCTCCATCGGAAGCAGCCCCAAAATCCGGGGCCTCTTGACCAAAGAGAATTTCTACCAGATCATGGGCATAGACTAGGTTAGGATCGGGATGACCACCACCAAAATCCTCTAGGGGAATACCATTTAATACTGTACCTTTGGGCGCGCCTAAACGCTGTTCAAATAGAGCATAAGCGTAGGGACCCGTCACCGCATGGAGAGAATCCATGCACATTTTAAACTTACCAGAAGTGAGTAGGGTCTGAATGCGATCGAAATCAAAAATCTTTTCCATCATTTTGACGTAGGGAGTGACCGCATCGATCACGTCCACATCCATAGTTCCCAGTTTAAAGGAACCGGGGCGATCGAGGTTAATATCGGCCCCTAAGAGGATTTTATAACTGCTAATCACCTTCGTCTCGGCATAAATTGCATCGGTGATATTTTCCGGGGCCGGTCCGCCGTTAGTAATATTGTACTTAATGCCAAAATCGCCCTCCGGACCGCCGGGGTTATGACTAGCGGAGAGAACAATACCGCCAAAAGCGTTATTTTCGCGAATTAACCCAGAAATAGCCGGAGTGGAGACAATACCATCGGTTCCCACGAGTATTCTACCGATACCGTTAGCGGCGGCGATTTTCAGGATAGTTTGAATAGCTTGACGGTTATAATAACGACCATCTCCACCGACAACTAGGGTTTGACCCTCGATACCGTCTAAAGTATTGAAGATAGCTTGAATAAAATTTTCCAGATAATGGGGTTGTTGAAAAACGGGAACGGATTTTCGCAATCCAGAAGTCCCCGGTTTCTGGTCACTAAAGGGTTTTGTGGCAACGGTTTCAATCGTCATAGTCTTTTCTTGATAGGCCGACGCAATTTTCAACTTAAGTATATAGCAGTAGGTTGACAGCCAAGAAATCGGGTAAGAAAGACAACGGTTCTATTGGGTTTGGTGAGTGAGTGGAAGGAACCACAGAGACACAAAGGACACAGAGATCGATCGCTCCTATATAATTTAAACTGATCACACAAAGAATAAGAGAGCTAATCTAAGGATAGGGGGTTAAGATGGGTCTTAGCCGATAAATGAACCAGATTTGGGGGTATAAACCCCCAATAATAACCAATTTTAGCTATATCGCTTAATCGGCCCCTTCAATCGGCGCAAATCCCTGACGTTGAATATTCTCGCTGATGTGACGAGGTTCGAGGAATTGCAAGAGATAATCGGGACCCCCTGCTTTGGAACCCACCCCCGACATCTTGAAACCCCCGAAGGGTTGACGGGAGACAATCGCACCGGTGATTCCCCGGTTAATATAGAGGTTTCCTACTTCAAATTCCTGCGTAGCTCGGTTAATATGGGCAGGAGTGCGAGAATATAAGCCACCGGTTAAAGCATAGTCGGTTCCGTTAGCTACAGCTAAAGCTTGCTCAAAATTGCTCACTTTGATAATCGCCACCACCGGACCAAAAATCTCCTCCATCGCTATTACCGCATCAGGGGGAACATTCTTAAAGACGGTGGGACTGACGAAATAACCCACTTCTGGAATTGGCATTTCTAGAGCCAATTCTGCCTCTTTTTTACCAGTTTCGATGTATTCCCGAATTCTTGCTTGAGCTTTCTCGTCGATAACCGGTCCTACTTCTGTACTCGGTAAATCCGTCGGCCCGATATTGAGGGACTTGGTAGCCTCAACAAAGCGATCAACAAAGCTATCATAGACGCTTTCCAGAACAATTATCCGCGAACAGGCGGAACATTTCTGGCCGGTGTAGCCAAAAGCGGACTTAACCGCACCGACAACGGCCTGATCTAAATCGGCACTCTCATCGACAATTAGGGCATTTTTGCCGCCCATTTCGGCGATAACTCGTTTTAGGTGTTTTTGACCCTTTTGCACGATAGAGGCATCTGTATAGATGCGACAGCCCACTTCTCGTGAACCGGTGAAGGCGATTAGGTGAACATCGGGATGGCTAACTAAATGCGCCCCCACTTGCGAACCTTTACCCGGGATATATTGGAAGACTCCGGCAGGAATACCCGCTTCTAGGAGAATCTCGGCAAATTTCGCCGTAATCACCGAGGAAGTCTCGGCGGGTTTCAATAGCGTGCAGTTACCAGCTACTAAAGCCGCTACTGTCATCCCCACCGCAATGGCTAGGGGGAAATTCCAGGGGGAAATCACTAAAGCAATACCCCGGGGTTGGTAGGAATAACGATTATTTTCGCCTGCTACGTCGAAATTATGCCCTAAATCCAGTCTTTCCATCTCGGAGGCGTAATAACGGCAAAAATCGATCGCTTCTGACACTTCTGGATCCGCCTGTTGGATAACTTTGCCCACTTCCAAACAAATCCAGGCCGATAACTCGTGTCGTCGCGCTTCCATCAAATCTGCCGCTTTTCGCAGTATTTCGGCTCTTTTAGCCACTGGAGTGCGTTTCCAAGCGGGAAAAGCCTGTTTCGCCGTTATTATTGCTTTTTCTGCCTGTTCCACCTCAATTAAGCCCACTTTACCCACTATTTCCTGCGGGTTACAGGGATTAACGGAATTAATTTGAACATTGGTGGTGACGTATTCACCGTTAATTAGGGGTAAATAGGTTTTACCAAGAGAATTTTTGACAAAATTAAGAGCTTGACTCGCTTTATTTCTTAATTGCTCGTTGGCATAATCTGTATCGGGGGCATTAGGAAACCCGGTGATAATCGGGTTATCATTGCCTAAAACCCGGGGGGCTGCGATTAAATCTTCCACGGGACGATCCTCCAAATTTTGCCGCAGGAAGGAACTATTAGCGGTATTTTCTAATAAACGGCGGATTAGGTAGGCCATACCGGGTAAAAGTTGTCCGTAGGGGGAATAAACCCGCACCCGATGACCCCGCTTCACTAACGCTTTGGCTAATTGGTCGCCCATGCCGTACAATACCTGCATTTCAAAGCGACGACGGGGAATTTCTAAACTTTCTGCGATCGCACAGGACAAGGCTTGCGATCGCACGTTATGACTACCGATGGCGGCGTATAAATATTGATGATTTTCCAATAATAACCGCGTCATACGTTCATAATTGGCATCTGTGGCCGATTTTTCGTTATATACTGGCTGTGGCCAATGATTTTGCCGAGATTTAATCGTTTCCTGATCCCAGTAAGCGCCTTTGACTAGCCGGACAGTCAGGGGATAACCGCGCTTTTTGGCCCAATTAATTAAATCTTGTAAATCTTGGGCAGAATCTCTTAAATATGCCTGTAGGGTGATGCCAATATCGGTACGACTGCGAAATTCTTCTTCTAGGAGTAATTCTTTCAGGATAGCCAGGGTGAGGTTTTTATAAACGTACTGTTCCATATCAAAATGGACTGCTACCCCTAACTCCTGAGCGCGTCGCAATAGTAGGCGAATGCGATCGCAAACTTTCTCCTTACTGCCAATCGGATCCATGGGATCAAACTGAGAATAAAAGGCAGTTAGCTTGACAGAAACCTGCACTTGTGGTAGTAACTCGCCGTCCGCTTCATCAATTTGGCTAACTTTATTCCATTTGGTCGCTTCTTGAGCCAAATGGGTCATTAAATCCAGATAACTTTGTAGATAAACTTGGGTTTCCGCTTCAGTAATTACCGCTTCACCGAGGAGATCTATGGTAAAAGCCATTTTTTCCTTCCGCAGACGGGTGACAGTGCGAGTAATTTGCCCTAGGTCTTCCCCGGCGATATACTTACGAGCTAAGGTTTCTACGGATTTACTGATCAGACTGGCGGCCGTTTGAGCCGGTAGGGAGTTAGGATCACTAAAGTTGAGGATACTTTTCAGCGCACTGGGCAGTTCTACGGAAGCATCACCGAGGTATTGTTGCAGATGATTAGCGATCTCAGCATTACTGCGTAAAGCGGGTAAACAATCAATAAAACGGAATAATTGTACTCGTAAATTGGGGTTAGACATTGCCCAATCGAGTAATTTATCATCCCAACGCATTTGATCCTGTAAAGCAGACCAAAGACCTTTTTTTTCCCGAGTTTCGGCTAAAAGTTGTCTAGCGATCTCTTGGGTTTTGGTTTCGTAGTTTTGAGTTGATTCGATTTGGATAACCACGGCGATTCAAGTAAAAAAATTATCAACGGGATTCAGCTTTCAGCAAGCTACCGTCAGCCTTCAGCCTAAAATTCAGTTTTTGAGCTTTTTCAGCTGATTGCCGCTCTTAATGGCTCTTTTCTCTGGTTTATATTCTTACCGAAGGACTAATCAAAGCTAATGGCTGATCGCTTTTGCTGAACACTCTATTGTACTCGATCAAGCGGGGAAGTGGGGGTGTGGGGTGTGGGGTGTAGGGTGTGGGGTGTGGGGTGTGGGGTGTGGGGTGTGGGGAGAATAAATAAAAATAATCTCCTGACTACTGATTACTGATCACTGATCACTGATTACTGATTACTGATTACTGATACCCGATAGTCCTTGTGTATTGTCGAAGCGTTTACTTATAATAACTTTAAAAAGATTTTCGGGATCATCGGTAGCCCTATGGCAAAAATTGAAACGAGAACAGAACCCATGGTTTTAAACATGGGACCCCATCACCCGTCGATGCACGGAGTTTTGCGCTTAATCGTCACCCTTGACGGGGAAGACGTGATTGACTGTGAACCCGTAATCGGTTATCTTCATCGGGGCATGGAAAAAATTGCCGAAAATCGCACTAATGTCATGTACGTTCCCTACGTTAGTCGTTGGGATTACGCCGCAGGGATGTTTAACGAGGCGATTACGGTCAATGCTCCCGAAAAATTAGCCGATATCGCCGTTCCCAAACGAGCGCAATATATCCGGGTGATTATGTTGGAACTCAACCGCATCGCTAACCATTTACTCTGGTTAGGCCCCTTTATGGCGGATGTAGGCGCACAAACTCCCTTTTTCTACATTTTCCGAGAACGGGAGATGATTTATGACCTCTGGGAAGCTGCGACGGGAATGCGGTTAATTAATAATAATTATTTCCGTATTGGTGGCGTGGCGGTGGATTTACCCTACGGATGGGTGGATAAGTGCGTGGATTTCTGTGACTATTTTGACCCCAAAGTGGACGAATACGAGAAATTAATCACTAATAACCCGATTTTCCGCCGTCGTATTGAAGGGATAGGCTGCATTACCAGAGATGAAGCGATTAACTGGGGTTTATCCGGTCCGATGTTGCGCGCTTCCGGGGTGAAATGGGATTTAAGAAAAGTTGACCATTACGAGTGTTACGACGATTTTGACTGGGAAGTGCATTGGGAAACCGCCGGCGATTGTTTTGCTCGTTATCTGGTGCGGATTCGGGAAATGCGCGAATCGGTGAAAATTATCCGGCAAGCACTGAAAGGTTTACCCGGTGGTCCCTACGAAAATCTGGAAGCAAAACGGATGGCAGAAGGGAAAAAATCAGCTTGGAATGATTTTGACTATCAATATATCGCCAAAAAAGTCGCCCCCACTTTTAAGATTCCTAAAGGTGAACATTATGTGCGCTTGGAAAGTGGTAAAGGTGAATTAGGTATCTTTATCGTCGGTAATGATGATGTTTTCCCTTGGCGTTGGAAAATTCGGGCCGCCGATTTTAATAATCTTCAAATTCTGCCTCATATCCTCAAAGGGGTAAAAGTTGCCGATATTATGGCGATTTTAGGCAGTATTGATATTATTATGGGGTCAGTCGATCGCTAAATCTCCCTCCTAGGGAGCAGGTAGGTTGATTCATGAATCAACCTACTATAACTGGAGCAGGACAGGGCTGGTTTATTCTCCCAATCTAATTTTTTATTTTTGCCATGTTTAATCGCTTATGCGGTAGGCAAAGCAGCACGTTTTGACAAATTTTCAGCTATTTATTCCGAGAAATCGACTAAAACTGTAATTGTTATGGGCAAACCACAAATCTCTGTACGATAGGGTGAGAAAATTTGTTTAAAGGCAAGCGAGATAACATTTAGGGGAAATCAACACAATGACCGAAGATATCGCAACTCCCAGTAAAATATGGATTATTACGGGTGAATCTGATCGTCAAAAAACGCCCACCGGCGGTAGAAGTAGCAGTGATATCGGGGGACGGCTCGGTGAAAAGGAAAGCTCGCCAGTTGCGGCTACCGAAAGAAGTCAAGTGGATGTGTCCAAACTGAAGCTAGAAATGAAGGGCTTTCTCAAAGCGATGAGGGAAATGCTCGATGAAGCGGATCCTCCTAGCGCTAAAATTCGGCTTGATGAAGTGGAACTGTCTGTAGAAATTAATGGGGAAGGACAAGTTAGCCTGTTTGGGGTCGGGGGCAAAGCGGGAGGTAAAGGAGCGATGACGTTTAAGTTCAAGAGGAAAGATGGCTAAAAACTGGGTGATAGCGATCGGCATCAATGAATATGACAACCTCAAGCCACTGAAATACGCAAAGAAAGATGCAGAAGCGATCAAAGCTTGGTGTGAAAGGGAGGGAGGATTCGATCGCGGTGGGATATTTCTATTTACCGAAGATTCTCCACCCATTCCTGCTAGTCCCCCCATTCCCACGCAACTAACCCACGGTCGTCTCAAGCGGTTTCTTCAGAGGCAGTTCGAGACTCCCCTGCTTAACTCTGGAGACAACCTCTGGTTTTTCTTTGCTGGCCACGGCAGGCGCGATCAAGACAAGGACTATCTAATGTTGCCCGATAGCGATCCGGGCAATGTAAGAGAAACGGCTGTATCAGTGGATTATGTTACCGAGCGGCTGCGGCGGTCTGGTGCGGATAACGTCGTACTATTGTTAGATGCCTGTCGAGATGAGGACAGCCGAGGCGGTCTGGGCATTGGAGAGGAGGAGTATCAGGGAGTCATAACCTTCTATTCTTGTACGGCCAATCAGCAATCTTGGGAGATCGATGAGTTGCAACAAGGCTCATTTACTCATACGCTGCTGGAAGGATTGCGGCGGCAAGGAGAAGCCAATTGTGCTACGGTAGAGCGTCTAGACGAATACCTGCGCCGTCAAGTCGAGAAAATTAACGCTAGATATGGGAAACCGAGACAGAATCCCTATTTGAAAGCAGAACCGCCCCACAAGCTCTATTTTATTTTGTTAGAACAAGTTGCCACGCTCAAGGACGTGCAACCCCTAAAGTATCAGGCTTCCTTAGCAGAAAATAGGGGCGATCTTGACTTAGCTGAACAGTTATGGATTCGTGTCTTGGGAGCATCCCGTGGCGATTTAGATGCGATCGAAGCTATCAAGCGTATCGCTCGAAGACAGTCACAGTGGCCTTCGATTCCTACTGCTCCTGAACCCGTCGGGCAGTCTGAGGGAAATAGGTCATCCACCCCTAAGCCTTCTCAAGAAAATGGACTCAAGGTATTTAACTTTGAGATCGTGGAAGTAAATGCGAAGGGTGAGCAAATCAAAAAAGAGTCGAAGCAGTCCCAATATTTCAGCCAAGATTTGGGCAACGACATCACCCTAGAAATGGTTGCCATACCGGGGGGAACATTCACGATGGGAACAGAAGACGAGGAAATCGAAAGACTGGTGAAGAAATTTGATTGGCAGTACTTTAGCCGGGAAAAACCTCAACATCAAGTTACCCTTCCCTCTTTCTACATGGGTAAATATCCCATTACCCAAGCGCAGTGGCAAGCGATCGCCGCAACTGCTAAAATAGACATCGACTTAGAGACAAATCCCTCTAACTTCACAGGGAATGAGCTACCCGTAGAAAGAGTCACCTGGTATCAAGCAACAGAATTCTGTAAACGACTATCAAGGGAAACAAAACAGGAATACCGGCTACCGAGCGAAGCAGAATGGGAATATGCTTGTCGTGCTGGAACCACCACCCCATTTTACTTTGGGGAAACCATTACTGGGAAATTGGCCAACTACGATGCCAGTAATACCTACGCCGATGAACCCAAAGGAGAATATCGAAAAGAAACGACTCCCGTGGGACAATTTCCCCCCAATGCCTTCGGTTTGTACGATATGCACGGCAATGTTTGGGAATGGTGCGCTGATGACTGGCACGATAATTATGATGGTGCGCCGAGGGATGGAAGTGTCTGGACAAAAAATGGGAATGATAATCGTTCTCCTCTGCGGGGCGGTTCTTGGTTCAGCAATCCAAGTATCTGCCGTTCCGCTTTCCGCTACGACACCTACCGCCGCGACTACAGCACCTACGACGGTTTTCGGGTGGTGTGCGGTGCTGGGAGGACTCTGTAACCCTTTTTCTCTTTTTTCCCTTTTTACCCTTATTCCCTATTTTTTCTCTTTTCTTTTCTTTCCCGCCCTTAGGCGGGTCGATTTTGGGGTTATTTGGGCGCACCAGAAGGCAAAAACCCCCGCATCAAGTTAATCTAGATGCCTTTCGAGAAAAAATTTTTTCTGTACAGGGAGTCCTTACAATAGAAAAGGGAACACACAACCAAATTGCTGGTTTTTTTCCTCTGGGCATGGTGGCGCAGTTTGTAGAATTTAGCTGGAATTTATGAATCATTTTCTGCATTCTTTCACTGTTTTTCCTGATTCTGCCCGAAAATCTCGGTCTTACTCCCTAGGTAAACTGCGACGACCCTTAATCTTCCTGTTTACCGTCGGTTGTCTGACTAGCGTAGTCGGTTATCGTTTCTATAATCAGCCGAAATTGGCCGTCGGGACTATTTCCCCCGTCACAATTATCGCCCCCGAAGATGCCAGTTTTCATCTTGACTAAGAATTTGCTGATGAGGACAAAACATGAGCAAAAATGATCTATTTTTTGAGATTTTAACCCCTCTTAATTGTACGATCTGCGTCACTGTTGCCTATTGGGAAATTATCACCCAGATAAAACATCCTATAATGAAAGGAAAAGAAAAATTAGTCCAAGAAACCCTTAGCCAACCTGATGAAATTCGACGTAGCCGCAGTGATCCCAATGTTTATCTTTTTTATCAACTTCAACGACCAAAACGTTGGCTCTGTGCCATTATCCGAAAGCTCAATGGTGATGGCTTCCTAATTACCACTTATCCCACCGATGCAATTAAAGAAGGGGAAATTTTATGGCAGAAGTAAACGTTTATTATGATCCGATGGGCAATACCTTAACCGTGTGGTTTGGCGATCGCTCCTCGGAATATCTCTGCGAAGAAACCGGCGACGAAGTTATTTTAATGAAAAATCAAAAAGGCGAAGTTATTGGTTTTGAAAAACTTAACTATAGGATTTCTGAGAACACGAATCTGAAAATTTCCCTAGAAACCGCCATCCCTCTTTAAACAATAAAGGTTAAAAATGACACTTACTAAAAGTGGGCAAGCTTTCAACAATATTAAGGAAAATCAATCAAAATAATCTCTCCTTGTCTAACTTTCCCGTGGTGTGCGGTGCTGGGAGAACTCTGTAACCCTTTTTCTCTTTTTTTTCCCGCCCAAAGGCCGGTCGATTTTGTAGGGGTGAACTGCGTTCGCCCACCGGCAATTATCGGCCCACCAGCAATTATCGGCCCGCCCGTTTTTTGGGGATTTGGGGCGATTTTTGGGTTATTTGGGCGCAGCGGAAGGCGAAAAACCCCCGCATCAAGTTAATCTAGATACCTTTCGAGAAAAAATTTTTTTGCACAGGGAGTCCTTAAAATAGAAAGGGAAACACAAAACCAAGTTGCTGGTATTCTTCCTCTGGGCATGGTGGCGCAGTTTATAGAATTTAGCTGGAATTTATGAATCATTTTCTGCATTCTTTCACTGTTTTTCCTGATTCTGCCCGAAAATCTCGCTCTTACTCCCTCGGTAAACTGCGACGACCCTTAATCTTCCTGTTTACCGTCGGTTGTCTGACTAGCGTGGTCGGTTATCGTTTCTATAATCAGCCGAAATTGGCCGTCGGGACTATTTCCCCCGTCACGATTATCGCCCCCGAAGATGCCCGTTTTCAAGACCAAGAAACCACCGCCCTCAAACGCCAAAAAATTCGGGCTGGACTGCTTCCCCGGCTGAAAAGAGACCCCCAAACCACCGACCAGATCGAGCGATCGCTGCAGGACACCTTAGGGCAATTAAGTCAAATTCGCCCAATTTTGCGAAGAAATTCCATTTTAATGGGCAGGACTATTTCCAACGCCACAATGGAAACGCTGCTCACCTTTTCTGCCCCTCAATGGTCAACTCTACAAAGCCGCCTCAACTATGAAGAATCTTTTACAAACCTCTTGACAAAAGAGCAGGAATATGCTGTTAGCGAAATCCAAGCCTATCGTCAGCGCGTGACGAAGGGAAGCTTTGAGCAATTTATCGATCGATTAGGGCAATTACGGCAAATAAAGGAGCAAACCAGCCAAAATTATCGGCATTCCAGCTTAAATAAACTCAAATACGCCGATCTGATCACAGTGGCCCAAATAGGCGATCGAGAGTGGCAAAACCTAGAAAAAGCCGTCCTGCAAGCGGGTCGCCGGATTTTGATACAAGGCATTCCCCCGGGGATTTCCACCAGTCACCTACAGGATACCATCGCCGTGCAGATTAGCAGCGATCGCCTAACCAGTCGCCAGCAGTCTTTAGCCGAAAATATCCTTCTAGCGGCCCTGGAGGGAGAAGCGAACCTGATAGAAGATCGGGAGGCAACCAAAGAACAAGCCGCTAAAGCGGTGGAAGCGGTAGATATGGTCATGTCTAGCGCTCAAACCGGTCAAATTATCGTTAAAGCAGGCGAAAAAATTACTCAAGCTCAGTTTGTTCTCATCGATGGCTTTGGTTTGAGCGAACGGGGCATTAACTGGATGGGTTTAGGGTCAACGGCAATCCTTGTCACCAGTGCGATCGGGACTTTTTGCCTCGTTGCTCAGCGTCTCCATCGGCCTCTGCGTCACCGGGATTTTATTCTCTTGGGTTTACTAAGTTTTACCACACCGATCCTAGCGATCGCCAATATTCCCTTTACCAATCTGGCAGCCGTGGGTTTATTAGTCAGCAGTTTCTACGGCCCGACTCTGGCCGTCACCCAGGTCCTCTTAACTGCCGGTCTTTCCCTATTCAGCATCCAAGGTATCAGCGCCGATTTAATCGCCGGGACGATAGGGGGACTATTAGCGGCTATGATAGCGGGAAAATTGCGTTCTAGGGATGAATTATCGCTGCTAGGGATGGGAATCGGAGTCAGCCAAGGCGGTGTTTATCTGCTCACTTACCTAATCGTTAGTGCCACGGCCAGCACGATCATCTATACTCTACTACCCACGGCGCTCGTCTATGGTCTATCGGGGATAGCTTGGACGGTAATCGCCCTAGGATTATCCCCCTATTTGGAACGCTGTTTCGATGTGGTCACTCCCATTCGTCTGGTGGAGTTGTCCAATCCTAATTGTAGTTTGCTCAAACGTTTGGCCACGGAAGCGCCGGGGACTTTTCAACATACCCTTTTTGTCGCCTGTTTAGCTGAAGCGGCCGCCCGAAAACTGCACTGTAATGTGGAATTAATTCGCACGGGGACCCTCTATCACGATATCGGGAAAATGCACGATCCTCTCGGTTTTATTGAAAATCAAATGGGTGGCCCGAATAAACACGATGAAATTAACGATCCCTACGTCAGCGCCGAGATTATTAAAAAGCACGTTAGCGAAGGGTTAGTCATGGCCCGCAGACACGGTTTACCGCGAGTCGTCCGCGATTTTATTCCCGAACACCAAGGCAATCTCTTAATTTCCTATTTTTATCAGCAAGCTTTGCAAAAATCCGCCCAAAATGGTCAAGAATTCGTCGATGAGGCGGCCTTTCGCTACGATGGTCCGATTCCCCAATCGCGAGAAACGGCGATCGTTATGTTAGCCGATAGTAGCGAGGCCGCTTTGCGATCGCTGAAGGAGGCCTCCCCAGAACAAGCCATGGATATGATCAAAAAGATTTTTCAGGCCCGATGGCGCGATCAACAATTAGTAGATAGTGGTATTCGTCAGGAGGAATTACCAATTATTGCCGAGGTTTTTGTGCAAGTTTGGCAACAATTCCACCATCAACGCATTGCCTACCCGAAAGCAGTTTTAGAAGTCTCCTCAGCCAAAAAAATATGAAAAAAGATCCTTGGCTAAATCAGTTACAATTTCTCTACGAACAAGATGAACATCTCTGGTTAACTGAAACAATTAAACTTCTCAAGGAAAATCGTCTAGCTGAGTTGGATATTCAACATTTAATCGAGGAGTTGGAGGCTTTGAGCAAACGGGATAAAAATCGAGTTGAGAGTTTTTTAAGACAGATAATTATTCATCTTTTGTTATGGCAATATTGGTCAGAAGAATTTGAATTAAATCATCGGCATTGGCAAGGAGACATAGCCACTTTTAGAGTTCAGCTAAATGGATATTTAAGCACAAATTTAGAAAAATATCTCCTAGATAACCAAGAAAAAATCTATCAAGATGCCGTTTTTATTGTCGGGCAAAAAACTGAAATATCTCCTCACAATTTCCCTCTAAATTGTCCCTATTCCCTTGAACAAATGCTTGATAGGCATTGGTTGCCAGAGCGAAATTAGTTAAATCCCACAGGAAAAAATCAAGGATAATTACCAAAATGCTACTAATTACTCTCAACGAAAATACTTTATCTTTATCTCCGGGCAGTCAAGTTATTTTCCCTGATCAGACTTGGGAAGATTACGAAAGATTACTGAGTTTACGTCTCCAAAAAACCTATCCCAAACTCTATTTTAATCGCAAAACTCAAGAAATTCGGCTTATGTCTCCTTTACCAAGTCATGGCAAACGTATTAATCTTTTAAGTGATTTAGTAAAAATTATCCTCCGTCGCCAAGGTAAAGACTGGGAATGTTTTGATCCGATTACCTTGAAAATTCCAGGGGAAGCGGGAGTAGAACCAGATACTTGTTTTTATATTGATAATAGACAGGCAATTTTAGGCAAAGAAAGAATTGATTTAACTGTTGATCCTCCTCCCGATTTAGCTATAGAAGTGGATTTTACTTCCCTGACTGATGTAGAGGCTTATCAATTGTTGAAAATACCTGAATTGTGGGTTTATCGTCGGGAAGAATTAAAAATATATCTGTTCATAGAAGACGGTTATCAAGAAAGCGAAAATAGTCGTCTCTTTCCCGATATAAATATCAAGAAACTTTTTCCCTATTATGTTGAATTAGGCTGGAATCAAGGTTCTAGTCTTGCTTTACGTCAGTTTGAAGCTTTAGAGAATTAGAGACCTAAAAGTGCGATGTCAAAAAAGAATTGTAATCATACCAAACCGGGGACTTTCCGATAGATAGAAGCGATCGATCCCCGGAATCCTACACTGGTAAATTCTACCTCATCTCCCGCTTCATAGATCTGTTCTTGCCAAACTCCCGAATCCTCGCGACGGTGACATTCAATTTTCCTCTGGTTTTGATGAATAAGAATGTATTCTTTTAAGGTGGGACAGGTTTGATAATCGCTAAATTTATCACCCCTATCAAAGGATTCCGTAGATTTCGATAATACTTCAATAATCAGAACGGGATAGAGAATAAAATCATCGGTATTGTTAATCTCTCTCTCGTCACAAACCACCGCAATATCGGGATAATAATAACAATTTGCCTCCTCTAACCGGACTTTGATATCGGAAGTGAGAACAAGACAGGGACTATCATCGAGATGATTACCTAAAACCTTGGCTAAATTGGCCGATAAAACGATATGCGGCTTTTTTGCGCCTACCATCGCATAAATCCGTCCTTTTCGGTACTCGTGCTTGATCGGACTGACTCTTTCCCCTTCTAGATACACTTCTGGAGAGACATAAAAAAAATTAGGATTCGTCACCATCGTCCTCATGCTCCCTATTCTCGAATAACTAAATTATAGCCTTTGGGAATCATCGCTCTTGGACACAATCTCGCTAGACTTATAGATCAATGATTGTCACTTGTAATATTTATATTACAGTTATGTGACAGACTAGAGATAACGACTCTCAAAGGGACGTTATTTAGGAATGAATCCCGAAAACGATTGATATCCATAGGTTTGCTAGAATGTCCAACGCTAAAAGTTACAAAGATACCGTTAATTTGCCTCAAACTGACTTTGATATGCGAGCAAATGCCAGTAAACGTGAGCCAGAAATCCAGAAATTCTGGCAAGATGAGCAAATATACGAGAAATTAGCGCAAAATAACCCCAAAGAATTATTTATTCTCCACGATGGCCCCCCCTACGCTAACGGGTCTCTGCATATCGGTCATGCTTTAAATAAAATTCTCAAAGACATTATCAATAAATATAAACTGCTACAAGGCTACAAAGTGCGCTATGTGCCTGGTTGGGATTGTCACGGGTTGCCGATCGAACTGAAGGTTTTACAAAGTCTCAAAAGCTCGGAAAAAGAGGGTCTAACCCCTTTGAAATTACGTCAGAAAGCCCACGATTTTGCCCTTCAAACGCAAAAAGAACAGTGTGAAGGTTTCAAAAGGTATGGAGTCTGGGGAGACTGGGAAAATCCCTATTTAACCCTACAACCTGAATACGAGGCCGCTCAAATTGCCGTATTCGGAAAAATGGCCCTAAAAGGTTATATTTATCGGGGACTAAAACCGGTTCACTGGAGTCCTAGTTCTCAAACCGCTTTAGCTGAGGCAGAATTAGAATATCCCGAAGGTCACACTTCCCGCAGTGTCTATGTTGCTTTTCCAATTACGTCAGTTTCAACGTCGGTTTTAACGCCATTTTTGCCTAATTTATCCGTGGCTATCTGGACGACTACCCCTTGGACTTTACCCGGGAATTTGGCCGTCGCATTGAACCCAGAATTAAACTATTCAGTGGTGGAAACTAGCGAGTCTAATTATCTAATCGTAGCGACGGATTTAGTCGAAAAATTGGCCGACATTTTTAACACAACTTTGACGATTAAAGCAACGGTTAAAGGTCTGGAATTAGAACATACTAAATATCGTCATCCTTTGTTTGACAGAGAAAGTGCGATTCTCATCGGTGGGGATTATGTAACCACTGATTCCGGCACCGGATTAGTTCATACTGCACCTGGCCATGGTCAGGAGGATTATATCGTCGGACAACGTTACGGTTTACCGATACTTTCTCCCGTGGATGATAAGGGAAATTTCACCGCAGAAGCGGGACAATTTGCGGGTTTAAATGTCTTGAAAGATGCTAATGAAGCAATCATTTTAGCACTGACAGAAAAAGGTGCCTTACTCAAAGAAGAAGCATATCAGCATAAATATCCCTACGATTGGAGAACCAAAAAACCGACAATTTTCCGCGCAACAGAACAATGGTTTGCTTCCGTGGAAGGATTCCGGGAATTAGCTTTAGAAGCAATTGATTCGGTGCGTTGGATTCCTGCAACCGGTAAGAATCGCATCACTTCTATGGTTAGTGAAAGAAGCGATTGGTGTATCTCTCGTCAGCGCAGTTGGGGGGTTCCTATTCCTGTTTTTTATGACGAAGAAACGAATGAACCTCTGTTAACCGAGGAGACGATTAATCACGTTCAAGCTATCTTCGCGGTCAAGGGTTCTAATGCTTGGTGGGAGTTATCCGTAGAGGAATTATTGCCTCCCAGTTATCGCGATAATGGTCGCAGTTATCGCAAGGGAATGGATACTATGGATGTGTGGTTTGATTCTGGTTCTAGTTGGAATGCGGTGGCTAATGCTCGACCAGAATTAAGTTATCCTGCGGATATGTATCTAGAAGGATCGGATCAGCATCGGGGATGGTTTCAATCGAGTTTATTAACCAGTGTGGCTGCTAATGGTATTGCTCCCTATAAAACGGTGTTAACTCACGGTTTTGTTTTGGATGAACAGGGACGAAAAATGAGTAAATCTCTGGGTAATGTCATCGATCCTAATGTGATCATTAATGGTGGTAAAGACCATAAAAAAGAACCCGCTTATGGGGTAGATGTGATTCGGTTATGGGTGTCCTCGGTGGACTATACCAATGATGTGAATATCGGTCAAAATATTCTTAAACAGTTGGTAGATATCCGTAATAAAATCCGTAATACTGCCAGGTTTTTACTGGGGAGTTTAAATGATTTTGATCCCGTTAAGGATGCGGTAGCTTATGAAGATCTACCGGAGATTGATCGCTATATGTTACATCGTATCTCGGAGGTGTTTACGGAAGTTACGGCAGCTTTTGAAAGTTTCCAATTTTTCCGCTTTTTTCAGACGGTACAGAATTTTTGTGTTGTCGATTTATCTAACTTTTATATCGACATTGCTAAGGATCGTTTATACATTTCTGATCCTAATTCTTTCCGTCGTCGCAGTTGTCAAACAGTTTATGCTATTGCTTTAGAAAATCTCGCTAAAGCGATCGCTCCTGTCCTGTCTCATCTAGCGGAAGATATCTGGCAATTTCTCCCCTACAAAACTCCTTATTTATCGGTATTTGAGTCAGGATGGCTAAACATTGATCCTGCTTGGAATAATCGCGAATTGGCCGATAAATGGGCCAAATTCCGGCAGCTACGCACCGAAGTTAATAAGGTGATGGAAACTGCCAGAAATGATAAAGCGATCGGTGCTTCTTTAGAGGCAAAAGTTTTACTTTATGTTCCCGATGAAAGCTTAAAACAGGAGTTAGAATTATTCAACAATTGTGATAGTTTAACGGGAAATAAAGTCGATGAATTGCGTTATCTATTTCTCTCTTCCCAAGTGGAATTAGTTAGTGATATTAGCGCGATTCAAACCGCAGAATATAAGGGAGAATCGGACTTTGTTTCGGTGGGAATTGTCAAAGCAGACGGCGAAAAATGCGATCGCTGTTGGAATTATTCCACTCAAGTGGGAAAATTTGCCGATGATCCCACTATTTGCGAGCGCTGTAATGCCGCTTTAAAAGGAGAGTTCTAAGCTAAATTAAAAGGGTGCTTTATTGTCGAATAAAGTACCCTTAGTTGCTTCTACAAACTTAAACTTATGGAAATTCAAGATCAAGAAAAATATGGATGTTAGCGATCTTAAGAAAACTGCCTTGATATATTGGCCAGTTGAATTAGCAGAAAAAGAAAAACTATCTAGTATAATTCCCTTACTAATACGAACTCAAGAAAGTTTTATCAGTATATTAAGAATAGCATCTAAAGATCCATTCTCATGGATAACAGCCTTAGATTTATGTGATGAACTTTATCCTAATCTATTTTTAAAACATCTCTGTGTTCTATCTGATATTGGTGGAGAAAATTTAAAACGATTCTCTTCAGAACTTTCTAGGGATTTTTATTCTAAAGATTTTGAGTTTATATTTCGAGACAAAATTTATCAATACCAGTTTGTTTCTTTGAAAAATAGAGCTACATGGAATAATAAAAATTTGGGATTAGACGGGGAGGGGATATTAAAACCTTGTTCTCTTAGCCAAGAAATCCGAGATGTTATTATGCTAATAATGTTCGGTGGTTTGGCAACCTCTATAAATGTTCCTGATGAAATAGAAGAAAAATGTATTATTGGTGCTATGATAGGTAACATTAGACTTCTGGAAGAATATATTAAGCATCGTTACATCTGGGTTAGTAAAATTACTGGGGGAGCAAAATCGAATAAAATGGGTCAGCTTGCTCAAGAATACATTAGAGAAAAATTGAAAGTATATTTACCTGAGTGGGATTTTTCTAGAAAATCTATACCAGGAATAAGTCAAAATGAGGGTAGAACACTAACCAAATTTGATATAGTGGGAATACCACCTCATGATCAACCACCTTACTGGGGTATTGAAGTATCATTTCAATTTACTACTAACAGTGTTGTAGAAAGGAAAGGAAAATTGGCTAGAGATAGACGAGAAATTTTAAACAGACAGCACCATAAGGTTGCTTATGTAGTTGATGGAGCGGGAAATTTTGACAGAAGTTCTTTTATACAAGACTTAATTGATTTTAGTGACTGTGTTGTTAACTTTAGTGAAAATGATCTTAAGCGTTTAGCTAAAACTATGGAGGATTCAATTAAAAATGAGCCACAAAAGTGAAAATTGTCTACCACTAAAAATTATTGAAATACAGCCCTCTGCGTTAGAAGATAATTATCAAAATATAGGCAAAAACTCTAATGTCTATTTTCTTCATCTTCCGACTATTAAACAATGTAAAATCAAAGAAATATCTAATCTTAAAGATTATTTAATTAGTTTTGCAAATGAATTAGATGATAAAAGTGTATTGTGTATATTGTCCAATGCAGAAATTGCCTGTCAAGTCATATCGTTTTTAGAAAAATCTACATATTTCAAGCTATGGGTTGCTATCAAAAGAAGTCAAGCATTAATGGATGAGAGCTATATGTTAGACAACCATGTATCTTTGACGATGTTTACTAAATACCGTTCACCTTTAAAGCATAATAAAACTTTAATTCAGTATTCTTATTGTCCCTCCTGTAATAAAACGACAAAAGATTATGGAGGTAAAAAACATTTATATAGTCCATTGGGAACATTAATGTCAGATGTGTGGAGGGACATAAGTTATTCTCATCAAAAAATACCTCAAGATATTCTTGAAAGAATAAAGGATCTTTTTGGGTTAGAACCATATCAATTTGTGTACTATATAGATCTACAAAATTATTTTGCCACCATCGACAATAATCAAAAAATAAAACCTCTAGAAAATACAACTAATAATGTCATATACAAACAACCAAGTAATTTGATTAAAAGCAATCTACTAATTAATGATGATTGCTTAAATTATCTACGATTATTACCCAATAATTCAATAGATTTTGTTTTTGCCGATCCTCCTTACAATATCCAAAAAAAATATGATATATGGAATGATTGTCAGGATAATAATCAATACATAAAGTGGTGTATTGAATGGGTCAATGAACTGGCTAGAGTATTAAAGAATGGAAAAACTCTAGCACTCCTCAATATTCCTATATACTTGGCTAAATACTATGAATTTAGTCAAGGAGTTTTAGAATTTCAAAATTGGATAGTTTGGGAAAGTCTTAGTCTTCCTGTAAGACAAATAATGCCTGCACATTATGGTATTTTGTGCCTAGGCAAAGGTGAACCAGAAATTAAAAAAATTAGTAATGAAAGTATTTATGATTATAATTTTTCTTTAAAAGAATGGTATTGTATTAGAGAGCAATGTATCAAAAAAAGAAATAAAGATAAAACAGTAGATAGAGAACCGTTAACTAATATATGGTGGGACATTCATAGACTAAAGCATAATTCAAAACGTGTAGATCACCCATGTCAACTACCTCCAACACTAATGAAACGTATTCTCACTATATTTACCGAGGAAAATGATTTAGTATTAGACCCTTTTAATGGCTCTGGTACAACTACTCTTGTTGCCTCTATCATGAACAGACGATACATTGGCATTGAAATTTCTGAGCAGTATCATTCTTTAGCTGAACAAAGACATACAGAGTTAGAAAATGGTGTTGATCCATTTGCTAAAAGAGATATTATTCCTAAGGCTAAAAATAGTAGAGTTAATCGTATTAAAAAACAAAAATATGATGTTTCTAAAAAAACTTTACAGCTAGAAGTGAGAGATATAGCGGTAAAAATAGGACGAAAACCAACCAGAGAAGATATAGAAAAGTACAGCCAATATCCTTTCAGATACTTTGACGAATATTTTGCTGATTGGGGAGAAGTTTGTAGTGCTGTCGGTGATAAGGGTATGCAAGAAAACAAGGACATAGATAACTATCCAGACTTTAAGCAGCTTGAGCTACCATTTGAGTGATTCTTAATAATGTTGACTTATTTCTCACAGGATCGCTTAGTCAAAATTAAACCCCCTAACCGGCGAAAATTAACTGCAAGCGATCAAAAAACTGGGAAAATATTCAATTGATTCAATGTCATCTTTTTTAACTATCCTGCCCATGAATAATCAGGTCATCCGTACTGATAAAGCTCCGGCCCCTGTGGGTCCCTATAATCAAGCGATCGCCGCTCCTGGTCCTTTTCTCTTTGTTGCGGGACAAATTCCCCTAGATCCCGTCACGGGTGAAATCGTCTCCGGGGAAATTAGCGCCCAAACCGAACAAGTTATGGCCAATCTAGAGGGCATTTTAACCGCTGCCGGAGCTAATTGGTCAAATGTGGTGAAAACTACCGTCTTTCTCTCGGATTTAGCCAATTTCGGGGCGATGAATCAAGTTTATGCCCGTTATTTCCCCCCGGAAACTGCCCCGGCCCGGGCCTGTGTGGAGGTGGCCCGTCTTCCCAAAGATGTGCTAGTGGAAATAGAATGTATTGCCGCTTTAGCCTAAAAATTAAGGTGGGCAATGCCCACCCTAAGGGAATCTCTCTCTAGACCACCAAAGCTTCTAGAATCGTCTTATTGTAGATAATTCGCCCTACAGTAGTACGCACATACTGAGAAATTATCTCACCATCCTTCTCGCGGGTTTTGCGCTCCCGATAATATTTCCAGATGCTGCCATCGGGGAGAGTTTCCGTTTCCAGGACTTCCTCATCGGGTTTATTGGTTTTCACCTTTTCTCCGACCGGTAAACGCAACCACACAGAAGCGTGCAGATCCACCAATCCCTGATCAAAAGCGCGAATAGCGTCATCCATGCTGGCGAAATAACGACCCCCACCCTTTTGGGCCTTGGGATTTTCGGCCGTGAGATAATAACAACCCAAAACCATATCCTGAGAAGGGGCAACAATCGGGCGACCGGTCGCCGGTGAGAGAATATTATGACAAGCTAACATCAATAATCGCGCTTCCGATTGTGCTTCCAGGGAGAGGGGAATATGTACGGCCATTTGGTCGCCGTCAAAGTCAGCGTTAAAAGCGGGACAGACGAGGGGATGTAACTGAATCGCCCGGCCCTCCACCAGTATCGGTTCAAACGCTTGAATGCCCAAACGGTGCAGGGTAGGAGCGCGGTTTAACATCACCGGGTGTCCCGTGATTACTTCATCCAAGACGTGCCAAACATTGGCATCCCCCCGTTGGATCATTTTCTTGGCTGCCTTGATATTATTGACGATGCCTAATTTAATTAAACGATGGATAACGAAGGGTTGGAACAATTCGATCGCCATTTCCCGGGGTAAACCGCATTGATAGATCTTCAATTTCGGACCGACAACGATAACCGAACGTCCCGAATAGTCAACCCGTTTACCGAGGAGATTTTGACGGAAACGCCCCTGTTTACCCTCGATAATATCCGATAAAGACTTCAGGGCGCGATTATTGGCCCCCACCACCGTGCGACCACGACGACCGTTATCAATTAAAGCATCGACGGCCTCCTGTAACATCCGTTTTTCGTTGCGGACGATAATTTCCGGGGCGAGAATTTCTTGCAGACGGGATAAACGGTTATTGCGGTTAATCACCCGACGGTAGAGATCGTTCAGGTCAGAGGTGGCAAAACGGCCGCCGTCCAACTGCACCATCGGGCGTAAATCGGGGGGAATCACGGGAATTACGCTTAAAACCATCCATTCTGCCTGAGAACCGGTGGCGATAAAGTTATCGATTACCCGGAGACGTTTAATTAATTTTGCCCGTTTTTGCCCTTTACTTTCGACAATTTCCGTCCGCAGTCTTTCCGCTTCTTCTTCTAGGTTAATTTCCTGTAAGAGTCTTTGGATAGCCTCGGCCCCGATACCCACTTCAATGCCGACTAATTCCGAATCCTCCGCGTAGATTTCTTCTTCGATCTCTAACCATTGATCTTCGCTGAGGAGTTGTTTATAACTAAGATTGCCCGCGTTACCCGGATCGAGAACCACATAGGCATTAAAATAGACGATCTGCTCCACGTCCCGCAGGGGCATATCGAGCAGGATACTGAGATAACTGGGAATACCTTTGAGATACCAAACGTGAGTGACGGGGGCAGCTAATTTGATAAAACCCATGCGATGACGACGTACCCGGGACTCGGTGACTTCCACCCCGCAACGTTCACAGACAATTCCCCGGTGACGGACGCGTTTGTATTTACCGCACCAACATTCCCAGTCCTTGGAGGGGCCAAAAATTTTCTCGCAGAATAACCCATCCATTTCCGGTTTGAGAGTCCGATAGTTGATCGTTTCTGGTTTGGTTACTTCTCCGACGACTTGACCGTTAGGTAGGGTTCTTTCTCCCCATTGTCGAATTCTCTCGGGGGACGCTAAACCGATTTTGACGTAATCAAATCTTTGATCTGTTGGAGTCTTCATTCTCAATTTTTTACTATGGGTAATGATTCTGGGATAAGCGATCGCTCTCGCGTTCTCGATGCCCCGATGACAACTATTGGGCAGAAACGACAGTTAACTCAGTCACTTTTTCTTGGGGTCAAACTGGCCTGACCGAGTCCGGGACATTACATTATACAATTTTTCTAGTTTGATCGACCATTAAGTGATATTTTCCCAGATGGTGATGCTGCCGTCGGCCGCAGCCGCCGCTAGGTGGCAATAATCGGGGCTGAGAACTAAACTGGAAATTGGCGATGATCGCTCATTGGCATGGATGAGAGTGGCGATCGCCTGTTGATAATTGGCTAACCAGATTTTAATCTCTCCGTCGGTTCCCCCCGTAAATAACCACTGACCCTCCTCTGCGAATACCAAGCTTGTCACCTGACCATTATGGGCATTAATCACCCGAATTGGCGCAAAATGACCGCTTTTCTCGGGGTCGTATTGCCAGATTTTCACCGTACCATCCACACAACCGGCGGCAATAATCTGACTATCGGCAGCGATCGCCAGACTCTGCACCGAAGAAACGTTACCGGATAAGACGGCGATTTTTGCTCCCGATCCCAACTGCCAGAGGGTGACAGTGCCATCACCTCCAGCTGCGGCGATAAAATCTTGATTAGGAGCCACTGCTAGGGCATAAATTGCCCCTAGACTGTCATAGGAGCTAAATTCTTCGGTTTCCTGCTCTAAATTCCACTGTTTTAGGGTTTGATCGTAACTACCACTCACCAAAAAATGCCAACGGGGGGCAAAATCCAGGCCATGAATCGAACCGAGATGACCGAGGAAAATTTGATTTAATTCCAGATTACTGGCATCGGCGGCTAAAGTCCATAATTTAACGGTTTGATCGAATCCTCCCGTCGCTAGATGATAATCGCCGTTTCCAGTCACTGCTAGGGCTAAAATGCCCTGATCATGAGCTTCCACCGTATTAATCAGGGTTCCCCTCGCAAAATCCCAGATTTTTAGGGTACGATCCCAACTAACGCTCATTAAAAACCGTTGATCCTCGGTAATTGCGATCGCTGTAATCATTTCCCGATGGGCGCTCAGACGGCGATAATAGTGCCAATGGGGGATAGGGACGGGGGGGGAAGTGGGAGTTAAATTAAGGGCGGGTAGGGTGATTTGTGGCTCATTTTCCGCTTTTGTGGCGGGAATATCGGCTGATTCTTCGTTAATCGGCAAAATCTCTCTATGTAAGCGACTGTAGGATTTTTCCAGATGTTCGATGCGTTCGAGCAGCGCGTTACGGTTGATATATTGAATAATTTGATTGTAGGACTGTTCGAGGGCGAGAATATTCTCCTCTAATTCTGCGACCACACGGGCGTTATTCCTGGCCGCTGCGGGACTGAGGGACTGTATTTGTGCCGATAAAGCTTCTTTTTCTTCTTCCCACTGCTCCTGTAAATGACCGGTTATCTCGGTTAAGCGTTGAAGTTGCCTGGTTCTTTCTCGGAGACGATTGAGAATATTCAACCCGAAAGTCACGACTAGGAGGAACAAAGGCAAAAACCCCGCACCCATGGCGATAAGGGTAAGCAGGGTTAATCCTAGGGCGATATATTCCGCTAATTCTAGCCCATGGAGGCGATGGTCGGTCATTTTGCAGTTACCGGTAAAGGGATTTTGATCATCTCCTGATTTCAGACTCATGGTAACGCTAATTGCCGCCTTGGGATTGACTAAAATTAATTTTTAAGCAGGAATTAAGACTTTTTCCTTAGTTTCTATGGGTGCGGTCAGAGCGGATTCTAAATCGGCTTTCCCTAGTCTTGCTTCCAAAATTTTCAGCACTTCCCGTCCAAAATCATCGGGATTTTGTCGCCATGCTTGCAGACAAACTTCACCAAAAAATGACCCCAAAGGTTCAGGATTCCAGAGCAGTTTTTTGGCTGTCCAGGGCATTAAACTCATGGGATCGTAGTCGGGTTTAAGAATTTCTTTTTTGATGGCGTATTCTTCTAGATGGGTGTGGGGTTGTAGTCCGATAAAAAAGATGGCTGGTTCCACTTTATCGACTCCAAAAATGTTTTCTAATTCCCGATGATAGGCGATAGTTTGACGAATAGTTTCTAGGGTTTCATCAATAACATTAAAAGAATAATTTACCGAAACTAGATCATTAAAACCCGCCGCTTTTAAGTCTCGACAATTTTGCAGAACTGTCCGCAAATTATAGCCCATACGCATTTTTCGGACTAATTCCTGAGAACCACTGGTGATACCAATTTCAAAGTAGTTCATGCCTGTTTTTACCATTAAATCGCACAGTTTCGGGGTGAGATTATCGGCGCGAATATAGGCAGCCCAATGGATATCTTTCATCCCAGCGGCGAGGATTTTTTCTAATAGTTCTTCTACATCGTCGATAAATTTTCTGGCGGGGATAAATTGGGCATCGGTAAACCAGAAATTGCGAATGCCGCGGTCGTATAATTGGCGTATTTCCTTAACTACTTCATCGGCGGGATTAATCCGTACTTGTTTCCCTTCGACAACGGTATAGATGCAGTAGCAGCAGTTATGGGGACAGCCGCGCTTGGTTTGTACCCCGATATAAAAGTCGTTTTCTTGGAAATAGTAGGAAAATTCTGGCCAAATACTGGCGATATAGTCGTAGTTACAAGCGGATTTTTCTAACGGGGTGGGGGATTCGTGGATTAAACGCGGCCGGGGTGTGGTTTCTCCGACGACATAACAACGTTCATCGCTAAAGTCCCGGCCAGAGAGGAATTTTTCTAGCAGCGTTTCCCCTTCTCCCACTGATACAATTGTTCCTGTGGGCAGTTTGGTTTTTAGTTGTTCATAGAAAACACTGACGGCACCACCCCCGACGATAACTCGCGCTTCGGGATGGTATTTTTTGGCCTGCTGCAACCCGCGGCGAATTAGTGCCTGATTGCGCCATAATTCGCCGTAGTAGGCTGTTGTCACCTTTAAACCTCCTAAAGCACCTCGCAGCTTGATTAGGGGGTTTTTAGCGTAGTAAAATTCAAAGGCGTTTTGCAGGGGATTACCACCGCGACCACCGACGGGAGCATATATTTGAATATCCCGCCAGGAGAATACTAGCAGGGTGGGCCGAAATTCGTCAACACAGCGATCGAGTGCTTGGTTAAAGTCTAAGGGTGGGACTGCACCAAGGTCAAAAATCCTTTGTTCGATGTCGGGGAATAGTTTATGAACGTGGTCGGAAAGATAAACGACACCGATGGGGAAAATGGGGTTACAGGGGAGTCTAACGTAGAGGATGCGTTGTGCTTGCGGTTGAGTCATGAGATTTCTGAATGGGACGAGGACGCATTCTGAGTAATCTTAATATAACTTAACTTTGTCCGGCTTGTCTGGCAGTTATCAGTTATCAGTTATCAGTTATCAGTTATCAGATGTGAGTTTTCAGTTCACTGATTACTGTTTACTGATAACTGAAAAGCTTCCCACACCCCACTTCCCCACTTCCCCACTTCCCCCCTTCCCCACTTCCCCACACCCCACTTCCCCACACCCCAATTCATAATTCATAATTCATAATTTATAATTCATAATTCATAATTTATAATTCCCACACCCCACTTGCGTCTAAGGTTAAACTTTAATTCCTAGTACCTGTGTATGGGTTCCCCGCGCTTGGGTGACACCGATGGTTCTTTCCGATGCTTCAATCATCGGCCGACGCAAACTAACGACAATAAACTGCGCTTGTTGTGCTTGTTTTTGAATCATTTTGGCCAATTTCTCTACATTGGCCCCATCTAAAAACATATCCACTTCATCAAACGCATAAAAGGGAGAAGGACGATATCTTTGTAGGGAAAAAATAAAGCTTAAAGCGGTTAAAGATTTCTCACCCCCAGACATGGAACTTAATCGCTGTACGGGTTTTCCTTTCGGATGGGCCACCAGATTTAAGCCACCATTAAAGGGGTCATTTTCGTCTTCTAATTGCAAGTAACCATCACCATCGGACAGGGTAGCAAATATATTCTTAAAGTTTTCGTTAACGGCAGTAAATGCTTCCTGAAAAGCATTAAATCTGAGGGTGGTAAAGTTTTCTATGCGTAAAAGTAGTTCGGTTCTTTCTCCCTCTAGAGTTTGCAGTTTTTCTGATAGTTCATCTAATCTCTCTTTAGTTTTTTGGTGTTCTTCTAAAGCTAACATATTCACAGGTTCTAAAGCTGCTAATTTCTTTTGTAACTGCCGAATATCGCTTTGAATTTTCTCGAAATCTCGCTCACTTTCGGGAATTTCGGGCAAGGGATTGGGTAAGTCGCTTTCTAGTTGACTAATTTCTGTCTGTAAAGTGGTTAGTAATGCTTGTCTTTCCTCTTGATTGTTGACTAACTTTTCCGATTGCCAGATAGCCTGTTGTTGTTGGTTTTGTTGTTGTCGCAAAACTGTCTCTAATTGGTCTCTTTTTTGCTTGGTTTCCCCTAGTTGTTGCGATAATTGCTGTAAAGCTTGATTGATTTCTAAAATATGGTGATCAAGTTTTTCTATCTCCAGATTACCGATATTTCTCTGATTAACTGCATCGGTAATTATCTTGTCAATCTCAATAATTCTATCCCCAGACTCTTGACTTTTTTCTTCTAGTCTGATCTGTTGACTTTGTAAATCTTTCAACTGTTCGCGGACTGTCGCGAGGTGATTTTCTTGGGTTTGTAACTCTAATTCTTGAGCGCGAATTATTCCCTGTACCTGTTGCCATTCGCTATGGGTATGATTGGCCTCTAAAGCAGTTAATTTTTCCTGTTCTTGCTGTAAAGATAACTCTAACTCAGGAATTTCTCTGGTTAATACCTCTAACCGTTGACGAGAAATAGTAATTTCCTCTTGCTGGCCCGATAATTGACGGGTTAAATCCTCTTTTTCTGTGGTTAAACGTTGTAAATCCTTGCTTAATTGTTGTAGAGATAATTGATTTTCCCGATGACTTTGACGGGTTTCGGTTAACTGTTGGGTTAACTGACTGATAAGATTATTAACTTGAGTAATTTTTTCTTCGTTGCGGGTAAGAATGCGATCGATTTCTGCTAATCTTTCCCGTAGAGATTCCACTTCACTAGACTCCTTAGGAGAAATTTTACCAAAACGCAGCCCCGATCGCGTCGGTTGGCTGCCTCCAGTCATAGCGCCAGTCATCTCTAATAACTCGCCATCCAAAGTAACGATGCGATATTGATTGATATAATAACGGGCAGAATCTATATCCTCGAAAACCACCGTACTGCCAAAAATATAGTTAAAAACCTCCCGATACTGGGGTTGAAACTTAACCAAATTCACCGCTAAATCCAGATAACCCCGCGCGTGACGCAGAGAGGAAATATCCTGGGGACGGGGAGGACGAATTTTATTCAGGGGTAAAAAAGTGGCCCGACCGATGCGACGCTGTTTTAGCAAGGCAATTCCGGCAGCCGCAACGCTATCATCTTGGACGACTACATGACCTAAACGACCTCCGGCGGCGATTTCAAGAGCAATTTGATAACGTTCTTCTACTTCGCCCAATTGTGCCACTAATCCGCAGATTCCGGGCAAATCTGACTGTAATAATATTTGAGTGGCATAGGTTCCCTGGGCCTCCTGTTGCGCTTGCTTGGTCGCTTCCAGTTTATCTAATTCCCTCTGTTTGTCCCGTTGTTCCTTGAGCAGACGTTTTTGGGTGTCCTGACTGATAACGCGATTTTGTTCGGCAATGGTGAGTTTTTGGGCTAAATTTTGGATATCGGGGGCCAATTGATTAATTTTTTGTAATATTTCTTGACTTTCTTCTGTTTTTGTGCTAATGACTTGCTCTAATTCTTGCAGACGTTGACCAGCTTCTACTATATTAGTTTGCAATCGATCGCATCTTTCGGTCAATTGGGCCCGTTGGCTAAGGTAGGGGTTTAATTGTTCCTGAAGACGGGTAATATTGCGGGAAAGGTCACTTTGTTCTTTTACCCAAGCTTCTGACGCTTCCGCGAGACTACTTGCTTGCAGACGATGGTTTTCTAGGGTTTCCCTTGCGGTTTGGGTTGTCAGTAGGAGATTGGGTAAAATTTCAGTTTCTAAACGGCTTTTTTGGGCAGTAATCTGATTTAATTCGAGATTGTAGCGATTAATATCCTCTAAAAGTCTGTTTTTCTGTGCCTGAGACTCTTTTTCAAGGTTTTCTAACTCTTTTTGTCGTTCTTGCTGTTGTTGTCGTTTGGCCTGTTGACTCGCTAATCGGGAAGTCAGGGACAGGTGTTCATCTTCCCCGAAAGCTTTAACCTGTTGATTGAGTTTCTCTAATTCTTGACTATTTTGGGCGATTTGTTCGGATAAATTGGCGATAGTCTCGGTTAAAACCTGTTTTTCCCTTTCCCCAGCTTGAATTTGTCCTTGTACTTGCTGGCAGCGCTGCTGGAGATTTTGCCAATGGAGGACAATTTCCCATTGTTGTTTTTCTTGGACTTGGGCCTTGAGTTTTTGGTATTTTTCGGCTTTAATGCGATCGAGTGCTAATTTCTCGAGAGATTTTTGCAATTCTGTGGCAATAATTTGGCAGCGTTCTTCCCTTTCTTTAACCGAATCGATATTCTCCTTAGTTTTCTCAATTTTGCGGTCAAATTCGGCTACTCCTGCCAATTCGTCGATAATTTCCCGTCTTTCCTTGGCATTCATGCTGATAATTCGGGTTACGTCCCCCTGTAACACCACGTTGTACCCTTCGGGATAGATGCGTAAACGGTTTAACTGGTCGTGAAGTTCGCTAACCGTACAGGTTTCCCCATTGATATAGTAGGTAGAAGTATAGCTGCCACCCTTAGCCACTTTTAAGCGTCGGGAAACCGTCCAATCCCTATCGGTTGCGTCGGGAATATCGCTAACATCAAAAGTCACCGAAACACTCGCTTCGGTGCTATGACGTTGACTGTTATAGCTATGATTGACTAAATCCGGTAATCTTTCGGCCCGCATTCCCTTGGAAGTAGCTAATCCCAAGCAAAATAGCAATGCGTCGAGAATATTCGACTTTCCCGAACCATTTGGACCAGAAACCACCGTAAACCCCGGTAAAAAGGGTATAGGAGTCGTTCCCCCGAAGGATTTGAAGTGTGAGAGTTCGACCTTTTTGATGTAAACCATGGCGATAAGCAAAAAGTAGGCAAGCTATCAGCTGTCAGCTGGAATCGATAAGGGATAACTCCGGTTTATCCTTGACAATATCCTCAGACTTGACCGGAGATGAGTTTGATTAGTTGCGTAGTTGGAAAATTTTATGACAACACCCTTATAGAAAAATATAGCTGATAGCCCCCTTAGATGACTTGAATCCATTCCTTGACTTGGTACTCTGTCCAGATGCCATTTTGCCAGTAGGGATCCGCTTCGATTAATTCTCGCACTTCTGACTCACTGGCTGCCTGATAAATTGCGAAAACTTGGCTTAAATCTGCCGTTGGTCCGATAGTAATGAGAATTCCCCGTTCTTTCTGTTGATTTAATCCCTCTAGATGCGCTTGACGATAGGGAGCGCGTTTTTCCACCACGTTTTCACAATAACTACCCCAGATAACAAATTTCGGCATATTTGACCTGTACTCTCTTGATCTGTTGCTATTTTACGATCGAATCGTCAATCAGACTAAATCGTTACAGTGCGATGCCGAAGGCACTGCATAGCAGATCACCGATCTTGTCGGGTGGGTCATTAACGCAGCTAAAATTAAAGCTTATAGGATAACAACTTCTCGGCTAAAACTGATAAATTTAAACTATTTAAAATACGGGTTTTTATCGGTCGTTTTTCATCCCAAAATATTAAGGATGAATAAAATTCTCTGCCTAGGGAAGAATTGAGAAGCTGTAAGGTTTTTTGAGCGGTATCTAAATCATCGAAGCTTAGGAAGTAAACAGTATCATCGAAAATAACGGGTTGATTTTGATAGGGTAATATCAGGTTAAAATTCAGTTTTTTATAAAGTCCAGAAATGGCAATTTTAAAAGGTGAGAAGCTGTAAGAACCCACGCCAAATATGCAAAAGTCTGGCTGATTTTGATAAATTTTGCTCTTTCTGTCTAGAAAATAATTTTTATGATCAACTAAATATTGCCAAGTTTTTGGTGCTATATCGCGTATATTTTCTGTAGATTCACCGATAAACTTCTGAGTTACCAAAATGTATTTATTGATAACCTCTAGGCGATTTTGTGCCACATCTGAACCTTTCAGGAGAGGATAAAGATAGGTGGGTTCAATATCAACGACTTCCTTTAAACCATTGAGAAAAATTCCATTAACTAACTGCAACTCCATGACTTTTGAGCAATCATGTTTAATTCCTGAACGCCATTTTTCCTGAGGATGCCGATGATATAAATATTCTAATCTAGTAAAAGCATTTAAATCTCTGACTAGGATATTATTTTGATAACCAATGCGCTGAAATTTCCCTTCTTCAAAACTATTGAAAACATCACAAAAGTAATTTTCTGAATGAGAATCAAATTGACAAAATAGAAGACAAGCATCTACATTTGCTTGAAAATATTTTTGAGTATTGATCGGATAAATTGCCGAGTAAACGAGATGAATTTTGTGAGTATAGATATAGTTTAAAATTTTTCTAGATACGGCCGTTTTACAAATAATTGCCAGATAAGCTGAACGTCGATCAAGACATTCGATCAGCTTAATTAACATCCACTCTGAAATATCAAAATTACTTTTTCCCGTCATGGCATCTAAACCATGATAGCCTTGAAAGTTGCTTTTGTGAGGTAAATTTTTTCCGTTAATAAGCCCTTGTTTTGAGTTGGTTATCCAAGGCAGATTCCCCAAAAATAAAATATTTTCTGTCCATGGTTGAGTCAGAGAATACCAGTCACAATCAAAAAAATTCTTCTGTTCAACTTGTATTCTTTGATCTTGGGATATTTGCCGATCTTGATTAATCTGAGTGATATAATTAGGATTAATTTCAAAGCCGAGGATTTTTTCAGTTTGTTTAAAGGTAAGTGCTGCTGCTTTTAAAAAGTTACCTATACCACAAGTTGGCTCAATAATAACATCGGGTTTAACATGAATTTGCCATAATTTTTGACAAATCTTTTCGGTTAACTCCGGGGGAGTTTGAAAGTCTCCATATTCAATTTTAACCTGAGAAGCTTGCATGACTAATTCTCTCTATAAATGGCTATTAATCCTTCTTCTTGACCGGCAAGATCGATTACCCTAGCTTTTTTCACTTTGTGTTCTTTGTGCCTCTGTGGTTGATCCCGAACCCTTCTGGGATAAAGATTTAACAGGACTAAACCAAGAGAGCCTATTTATTTTTGACTGCGAGCAAAAATTTCTTCAAACCAATTAATAGCTCGATTTGCCAAAGCTTCTAGGGAATATTTTTGCTCGACTACTGCACGACAAGAATATCGATCAATCCGGTCTAAATTTTTAATTCCTGTAACTAATCCCTCGATACTATCGGGTTCAACTAAAAAACCAGTTTTTCCATCTTCAATAATTTCTACTGGACCACCGCGACGATAGGCAATTACGGGAACACCACAGGCCAAAGCTTCAATAGCCACGTTACCAAAAGCCTCAACCCAGCGCGGGGTCATCAACAGGCCAAAACAGTCGCCTAGCTCTTTTTGTAGGCTCTCGGTGGGCAAAAACCCGCGATAATCGACTAAATCGAAACTGTAGGTATCCTGTAAATTTTGCCAGTAGAGAGGATCGGAAATATGACCGAAAACGCGTAAAGGCACACCTAACTGTTGACAAGCAGCGATCGCATCTTCCAAAGCCTTTTCCGGGGCAATCCGTCCCACCCAGGCTAGACAGGGGGAGGAATCGGCCCGAAACTGATACAAAGATAGGTCTAAACCATTAGCCAAACAGCGATAGGGGGGAGAGAGGGAGAAAGTTTCCGCTTGGGCGAGGGTGTGAAAAGCGAGTAAATGGGGAAAACTGCTATAGGTTTTTTCAATAATATGATCCATCGCCAAAGAAACGGAAGCCATGCTGACTAAATGGGCGACGGGAGTGGCAAAAAAAGGAGTGAGATAAAAAGGGAGCCAATCGTAGGCAAAATTAACAATCAAATCATACTGACTTTGTACTGATTGGGCGTAGTGCCACATATTGGCCAAAACGGCATTTTCGGGCATTAAAATCGGGGCTTGCTGGCCCTGACTTTGGGCGGAAATCTGGGCATTTCCTGCTATAGTGATTAAGGGAATATCATGCAACTGCGAGGCTTCTGGAGCCACTACCCGCACCAGATAGCCTTGCCTGGTCAGAGTACGAGCGAGATTATAAAGAGTTAATTCTACGCCACCGCCGCCCCCCGAACCCAGAAATCCCACGGGGGTGGAGATAAATAACAGTTTTCGACTCAATTTTGCACCTCAGTGGGTGTGGTTTCAGTGAAGGAAGTATCCTGTACGTCATCATCTTCCGGTTCACCAGTGGTTTCTAGGGGAGCAATATCTAAACGGGGAGCTAATTGCAGATTTAACTGTCTAATTGCCCAGCGTGCCGTTTCTTGCACTTCCTCATCGGAATCATCGAGGGCATGACAAATTAATTGACTGATCTGAGACATGATATCGTAGAGTCTGGTTAAATCCCGAATAGCATTTTTCCGCACCTGGGGATTTTTATCCTGGAGAGAGATAGCCAAAGCTTGGTTCATCGGTCGCAGGGAGCGGGTGCAGATTTGAGCGAGGGCTTCTAGGGTTAAACTGCGTTCGTAGGAATCCCCATCCACCATGCTATCGACTAAAGGCTGCATTGCCCTAGAATCGGACATCTGTGCCAGCTTCCAAACCGCCCGTCTACGGGTACGGGGATCGTTATCGCGAAGACTTTCAATTAAACTCAGGATTAAGTCGGCGTTCGGGATACGGGAGGTAGCTTGTACGGGCAAAGAAGGCTCGAAATCCTCTTCACCACCGCCATTAATGTCACTGCCCGTCTTGGTGTCCGCATCGAAGGAATTGCCATTGCCCCTAGAAAAGTTGTTGAGTGGGTTTTTAGGATTGACATAAGTTGTCTTTTTGCGGCGTTTTGAGGCTTTGCCCTTGGGACGGTATTGAAGGAAAAGCGATAGTAAAGCTGCCAATAAAGCGATGGATAACAGGGCTGAGCCAGCAATTAATGGTATTGGCAAATTCTCATTTTTGGCGGCTGCGTTGGCGGCCGCGGCGTTTTGACCTAAATACTTCTGCATATTAGCGATCGCATTTTGAGCAAATGTATTGTTCGGACGTTGTGCCAGAGCTTGTTGAAATTTTTCTAGGGCGAGTTGGTAATTTCTTTGGGCTGTGGCTTCGTAACCAGCTTTCATCAACTGATCGTAAGTGGCGACAGTCTGGGGTTGCTCTAACCTAGGTGGAGTTTGAGCGTTAGCCTTGGATAAAGCCTGAAAATCATGACCCCAAATGCTCACACCGATAGCTAACAACAATAAAAAATTAGGTTTGATCATAGAATTTATGTAACTGTTTAGGGGTGGGTAAAAGTATGATAGCCTAAAAGCCATAAATGACAAGCACTGAACCCCAGAGATGGGTCATAGACCACGATGATGGGGAAAAGCCACCAGTCAGCGTCGGGCAAATAGTGCCGCTACTGGGATCGGGGATAGAGTCCACTGTTTAGAGCTTAGGGATTATCTGTGAAAAACTGGCTTAATTAAGCTTGCACAGGCGTTTTGCGCCACGTTCGACCTTGAATAGTCGTGTGGAATTGCCAATTAGCTACAGTTTCTGGATAATCGCCCCGATAGTGACCGCCTCGGCTTTCTGCTCGTAATAAGGCACTTTCCAGAATTAAGTCGGCGATATCTAGAAGATTTAATGTCTCGATCGCTATTCTTATTTCTAACTGCACCGAGGGACACAAAAATAATTGTCCTTTGTCGGGGAGAAGATTCTGGAGAAATTGGCCCATCTTTAAGGAATGTAACTGTTGTTTCCACTGCTGCACCTGTAGGATAGCAGTTTCTAACTCATTTTGAAATCGGCAAATTCCCGCATTTTCCCACATTAAAATCGGTAATTCTCTCCGTACTTTTTGCCAGTATTCCTGTTCTTCCTGCCAATTTTCTGCGATTTCTAGGGGTTTTTCTGGTCTTTCCCCCAGAAAGTTTTCTGGCTCTAGACCTATTTCAACTAAACTTGCCGCAAAGACAATACATTCCAAGAGAGAATTACTGGCTAAACGATTGGCTCCATGAACACCTGTACTAGCGGCTTCGCCGATCGCATACAAACCGGGTAGAGAAGTACGGGCGTTTAAATCTGTGGCCACTCCTCCCATCCAATAGTGAGCGGCGGGGGCGACGGGAATCACATCCTCAAGCACATTAATGCCCCATTTTTGACAGATGCGGATAATATTGGGGAAACGATAACGCAGACGCTCCGGTTCGATCGGTCTTAAATCTAGATATACTTTGGCATGGGCGGGATCGTCGGAGGTTTTCTGCAAATGGCTAAAAATCGCCCGACTCACCACATCCCGGGGGGCCAATTCTCCGGCCGGATGATAATCGAAGGCAAAACGCCGCCCCTGGGCATCAATTAAATGCGCTCCTTCGCCGCGCACCGCTTCACTAATTAAAAACCGCGGCGCCCCCGGCACAGTCAAGGCGGTGGGGTGAAACTGAAAAAATTCTGGGTCGCGAATCACTGCCCCAGCACGCCAAGCCAGGGCGACTCCATCCCCGGTGCTAACGGCGGGATTGGTAGTTTGGGCGTATACTTGACCGCCGCCTCCCGTAGCCAGAATGACTGCTTGCGCTCGCAGCCAACAGAGATGATCTTGATGGAGTAAACAAATACCTTGACAGCGTTGCCCTTCCGGGTCAAGCCAGAGTTTCAGCGCAATCGCTTGGGGAATAATGGTAATATTGGAGCGCTCGGTCACTTTTTCCATCAGGGTACTGATGATCGCTCTCCCAGTGCGATCGGCTGCGTGTAGCACCCTGGCCTGGGAATGGGCAGCCTCAAGAGTGCGGGCTAAGTCGTCTCCAGAGCGATCAAAACTAACTCCTAACCGCAGCAAATCAGCGATCGCTTGAGGGGCCTTCTCAACTAAAAACTGGACGGCATAGCGATCACATAAGCCCGCTCCGGCCTTCAGGGTATCTTCTAAATGGAAAACGGGGGAATCTGCCGGGGACGTGGCCGCCGCAATTCCTCCCTGCGCCCAATCACTAGCCCCGGTTTTTAAATCTTCTTTGGTAATTAAACCCACCTTTAAGTTAGGGGGTAAACACAGCGCGGCATACAATCCCGCCGCTCCCGAGCCGACCACTAAAACATCTTGATAACTCGGCAGTTGCCAGGAAACGACCATTGAGGGATGAATTGATAAATTCTATTTATTCTAGCATTTCATTTCTCTATAGTTCTGGCAAAAATCGCCAGTTTTTACCTTGGGGCAGTATGCCAGATTCTTTCTTTTGCCTCTTGCCTTCAGAAGCTGATCACTGAAAAAGGTGAGCGATCGCCCACCTAGAAATTTTTTTAAAACCGTAATTAACTGGATTTAGTAAACTCCGGGGTTAAAACGGTCATCACCCTCGATAAATTCTTTAGAAGGCTCAGTAACGGTAAATTTCTCCAGATTAGCCTGTAAACGCTCTTTTTGAGTGGCCGAGAGTCCGGGGATATTGAGGACATCTTCCACTTCTTCGTAGGGGGCGTTTTTGATGATTTTACCGGCTAAATTGGGATAGAACCCTCTCAAGTCCCGGAAATCGCGAATATCACTGTTATTGAGGTCGATTTTCGCCCCAAATTCTGTAGTTAGTTTGGCATCGGCCGCATTTAAGACCGCCACAGGAAGAGAGGGAAGGGCGATCGAGGTGAGATTGAGAGCTTGAGCGGGAACTTTGCCCCAAAAACTCCCGATAATCAAGGCAATTACCGCCAGCAGACGAAAAAGATTCTTCATTGCAGTTGTGGTCTCCTAAAACCAAGGCAAATTAACGATCAGGACAAGAAATGAAGCCGTCAGCCTTCAGCTTTCCGACTAGGCATAGGGTGGGGAATTGGGACTTACCACCGCAGCTGACCTATTAGCTGAACGCTGATAGCTAGTTAAAAAAGTTATATCATGCCATTAGACCGGATCTTAACCTAGTTTGCCGCCCTAGGGGAAGGGTTTTGAGGGTTGGGGGATGGGGTTTTAGGGTTTTAGGGGTTTTAGGGTTTTGCGGTTTTGGGGTTTGATGACAAAGAACAAGTTGGTTAGGACAATCTAAATCGCTAAAACCCTTTTCTGGCAAGGATTTTCCTGCCGCCATCTGGCTGCTGCTACAGTTGAATTTCCCTATTTCCCTATTTCCCCACTTCCCCCATTTCCTCATTCCCCTATCCCCTAACCCAATTATTATAAATCCCTAAAATTATCGCTGACGAACAGCACTCCTATGGCATCATAGACTGTTGCTTGTCTTGAAATACATAATAAGGAAGACACAATTATGGCTCTCCAATTGGGTGATATCGTTCCAGATTTTACACAAGATTCTAGTGAAGGTCCGATTTCTTTTCACCAGTGGGTAGGAGATAGCTGGGTGGTGCTGTTCTCCCACCCGGCTGATTATACCCCCGTTTGTACCACGGAATTAGGTACGGTGGCTAGTCTTAAGTCAGAATTTGAGCGACGCAATGTGAAAGTGATCGCTTTGAGTGTGGATAGTGCCGAATCCCATCTGGGTTGGATTAATGACATCAACGAAACTCAAAACACTACCGTTAACTATCCGATTATCGCCGATGGCGATCGCAAAGTGTCGGATCTCTACGGCATGATTCACCCCAATTCCCT
Source organism: Microcystis sp. M015S2 (assembly GCF_020245945.1). NCBI lineage: Bacteria > Bacillati > Cyanobacteriota > Cyanophyceae > Chroococcales > Microcystaceae > Microcystis > Microcystis sp. M015S2. The sequence goes on along the minus strand of NZ_JADBTX010000034.1, from coordinate 37,423 downwards.
CAATAATCTGACGGTACGTTCGGTGTTTATCATCGATCCCAACAAAAAATTACGTTTAACCATTACCTATCCTGCCAGCACGGGACGCAATTTTAACGAGATCCTGCGCGTGATTGACTCCCTGCAGCTCACCGATAACTATCAAGTGGCTACCCCGGCTAACTGGACCGACGGTGGCGATTGTGTGGTGGTTCCCTCTATTCCCACTGAAGAAGCTCGCAGCAAATTTCCCAAAGGGGTTGAAGAAATTAAACCCTATCTACGCATGACTCCCCAACCTAATAAGTAATTAGTGATTGCTAATCGGTGAACCATATCCTGGAAAACTGACAATCCGAAAACCATAAAATCGTCAGGGAGGGTTAGCCATCCGTTACAACGGATGCTACCCCTGGCCACAGGGGATTTATCTCCCTCTATCATTTATTGGTTTGATTGTCAATATATTTTTTCCTAGTTTCCCTAGATGTGTTAGCGGCAGTAGTGCCGAAAAGCAATTTCTTGGCTGGGTTAAAGACAATTCATCGACATCTATCTTAACTATAAGTTAAATTAATATTTGACAAAAATCGGCTTAAGACGAAAAGAACAATTAACATTATGGCTCCAAATGCTTAGTAGGGGTTAGTTTAGCTAGATTGTAGAGGGATGAAATTATCTAGAGATCGAGCAAGGAGCGTCCAGAATTCTGGGTTAGATCTATAAGTAAATTTTATTTTAAGTTTATTTAAGACTGTCATTACTAATGCAAGGCTGAGTCAGGCAGATTTTCCCGTAGTATCAAAAATGAAACTCGCTCCAATCGTTCACTCTGAGGACGGGCGAGAGGCAATTGTAGAGACTGCCGCTTTCACTAGCATTTAATTAAGAGGAACAACCGATGGCAACCTATAAAGTCACCCTGATAACACCCGATGGCAAGCATGAAATTGATGTTAAAGATGATGATTACATTCTCGATATAGCTGAAGAGCAAGGAGTGGACTTACCTTATTCCTGCCGCGCAGGAGCTTGCTCCACCTGTGCAGGTAAACTTGAATCCGGTACTGTCGATCAATCCGATCAATCCTTCTTAGATGACGATCAAATTGAAGCGGGTTATGTCCTCACCTGCGTCGCCTATCCCACCTCTGACTGTGTGATCCTCACCCACCAAGAAGAAGCTGCTTTGAAGTAATCTCTCTCCAGATCGTCAGAAAACTCCCGTTAAAGCCATGGCTTTAATGGGACTTATTTTATGGCTCAAAAATTTTTTTCCCTAAACACTTGTGTGTTTTAGCTAAGGGTGCTATGATTGTTAATCGTGGAATTAATGGGTCGGTGCCCGAGTGGTTAATGGGGGCGGACTGTAAATCCGTTGGCTACGCCTACGCTGGTTCGAATCCGGCCCGGCCCACCACGATCAATGCCCGTGTAGCTCAGTGGTAGAGCACACCCTTGGTAAGGGTGAGGTCATGAGTTCAATCCTCATCACGGGCTTTCTCTAAAACCCTCTCCCCAAAGAGGTTTTCTGCCTAATACTAGGTTTTTGCTTTCCCTGCTCATTCTCAATCAGCCGTTGAAGGATGAGATTAAGTAAGTCTTCAGCACTATTGCGTTAACAAAAGTTCTCTTCTAGGGCAATTAGTCCTCGATCGCCTAAAATAGTCAAAATTAACTTATTTGTTGGCTCATGTCTCCCCTCGACAACATCGCTAAACTGTCTCACCTCACCCGCAGAGATGTTCAGAAAAATTGGTTGATCGCTACAGCAGCGGGAAAACCAATTCAACCCGTCACCCTCAATGAAAAACAATACATTATTTGGCCGGCCGGCAGACAAATCCAATATCTAACTCAAAAAATTATTGTCCCCGAACATTTAGCCGGTTATCCTTTAGCGGGAATGGAACTGAGATTAATCTTAACTTGGTGGGCGGAAGATGTCAAAATTTATGTTAATAATCAATTTATCCAAGCAGGAGACCTCTTTGATTCTTCCACCCGCATTTTACTTTCCAACTCGGTCTCTACCGGTCAAGAAATTCTTGTTACTCTCCGTTTAGTCAGTCCCAATCATGATATTGGTGGTTTGATGAAATCCCAGTTAATCTATGAATATAGCCAAGCGATCGATCCTAGTTTTGTTGCTGATGAATTAACCATTATTCATAATTATCTACAAACTTTTTATCCTGAAAACGTAGCGGCTTTTACCGCTACTCTCGATAATATCGACTGGGATAATGTCACCAACAAAGATAAATTTAATCAATCCCTAGAATCAATTCGTCAATCCCTGCAACCCCTCGCTCAACCTCTCAAAGAACGCAGTTTTCATCTTCTCGGCCACGCACATTTAGATATGGCTTGGTTGTGGCCGTTGGCAGAAACTTGGCAAGTGGCACAAAACACTTTTATCTCGGTTTTAAACCTGCAAAAAGATTTTCCTGCCCTCATATTTGGTCATTCTAGCCCCCTAATTTACGACTGGATAGAAAAACATCATCCTGACCTATTTCAAGCAATTCTAGAGGCATATAAAGGGCATTACTGGGAACTTTTGGGCGGGATGTGGGTAGAACCAGAAGTCAATTTAATCTCTGGGGAATCCCTATTTCGACAACTGCTTTATGGACAACAATATTTTCAAGCAAAATTTGGACAAATCACTGAAACTGCTTGGCTGCCAGATACCTTTGGGTTTCCCTACCAATTGCCGCAAATTCTTAAATCCTTTGGCATAAAATATTTTGTAACCGGGAAACTGCATTGGAATGATACGACTAAATTTCCCCACGGTTTTTTCTGGTGGCAATCTCCCGATGGTAGTAAAATTCTTTCCCTCATGTCTCCTCCCAATGTTGCCGGAGTTATGGATACTAATCCAATTATTATGACCGATCATGCTCTCAATTGGGAACAGCAAACCGGCTTAAAAGATATTTTTTGGCTGCCGGGAGTTGGTGACCATGGCGGCGGTCCGACTCGTGATATGTTAGAAGTAGCCCAACGTTGGCAAAAATCTCCTTTTTTCCCCCAGTTAAAATTTAGCCAAGTAACAACTTATCTGGACAGTCTAGAGACAAGTAATCTTCCTATCTGGGATGATGAATTATATCTAGAATTCCATCGCGGTTGTTATACTACCCACGCTGACCAAAAAGCCTATAATCGTTACTGTGAAATCCTCTTGTATCAAGGAGAATTATGGTCTTCTCTGGCTAATATCTTACTAGAGATTCCCTATCCGAAAGTCGAGATAGAATCCGCTTGGAAAAAGGTTTTATTAAATCAGTTTCATGATATACTCCCGGGTACTTCGATACCCGAAGTATTTAGGGATGCTAATCAGTTATGGCGGCAAGTTATCAGCACAATTGAAGCAATTTTAGAGCAAGCTTTACAGGCAATTGCTAATCAAATTAATTTACCTAATCCCCCCCATCCCCAAGCAAAACCTTTTCTAGTTTTTAATTCTCTTAACTGGGAAATATCCCAAGTTATCTCTTTAGCTGTAGAATCTGTAAATTGCTCGGTTTATGACTTAAATAATTGTCTCTGTCCTTCGCAATTATCCCACGACAATCACCTATTATTTCTCGCTGAAAATATTCCTGCTGTGGGTTATAAGTTATTTTGGTTAGTTCCCAATCAGCAAACAACGGAGAAAAATTTAACTAACTGCCAATTTATTTTAGATAATGGCTTACTTAAAGTTACTATTAACTCGGAAACGGGGGATATAGATAGTATATTTGATATAATTAATCAAAGAGAAATCCTGCAAGCTGCGGGGAACCAATTACAGGCATTTAAAGATCAAGGACAATATTGGGACGCTTGGAATATCGATCCGAATTATCAACAATATCCTTTACCAAAAACAGTATTAAAATCGATCGAATGCTTAGAATATGGCCCCTTGCGCTGGCAGATTCGCGTGATCAGAAGTTTAGCTGATTCGCAATTTTGTCAAGATTATATCTTAGAAAAAGATTCTCCTATTCTCCAGATTAAAACTATTGTTAATTGGCAGCAGGAACATACTTTAGTAAAAACCGCTTTTCCTCTCACCCTAAACAGCAATTTTACCACCTATGAAATTGCCTGTGGTGCGATCGAGCGTTCCCACGAACCAGAATCACCAAAATGGGAAGTTTACGGTCATAAATGGGCGGATTTAACCGATACAGAGGCAAACTACGGGGTTAGTCTTTTAAATAATAATAAATATGGCTATGATGCTACTAACCGGCAACTGCGATTAACTCTGTTGAGAAGTCCCCGATGGCCCGATGCCGAGGCGGATCTGGGGAAACAAGAATTTACCTATGCAATATATCCCCATCAAGGTAACTGGAAAACGGCGAAAACTGTCCATCACGCTTGGCAGTTAAACTCACCTGTCACCGTTGTTTTTATTACTAATTCTTCTCAATCAAACCAGTTGCCACCCGTGGCACAATGGTTAAAATTCTCGGCCGATAACTTAATTTTAATGAGTTTCAAACAAAGTGAAACATCCTTTCGGGGTTGGGTAATGCGCGTTTATGAATGTCAGGGAGAAAACGCTGTTATTGATTGGCAAAATCAATTACAATTAACAATAAAAGAATCGATCGACGGTTTAGAAAGAGCGATCGATCCTATTGAGCAAATTTCTCCTTGGCAGATAGCCACATGGTTATTAAAGAATTAATCTTCGTGATCTTCAAAAGGATCGCTTAATTCTGCTGCCGGCGGTCCAAAAGCAGTATAAAGAGCTAAAGCGGTAATCCCCACCAAAGCGGCAGCGATCGAAATACCCAAAATTGTTGCAGTTTCCATAAAATAAAATTTGCTTAGATACAGTCCGTATCCTATCTTAACAAGATATAACCGATCTCGCAGCCGACAGCGATCGCTAATCTGGCCGGTTGCATTGCTGTTATCTCATGCCCGATAATGGTGAAAGGATCGACTAAATAGCGATCAAACTAAACTAGAAGAATTATTATGAAGAAACTCCTACAGGGACTAGAAAAGTTCCAGAGTGGTTATTTTGATGAACATCGGCAATTATTTGAGCAACTCTCCCACGGACAAAAACCGAGAATCCTGTTTATCACCTGTTCCGATTCCCGTATCGATCCTAACCTAATTACCCAAGCGGAGGTGGGGGAATTATTCGTAATTCGTAATGCGGGAAATATAATTCCTCCCTACGGAGCAACCAATGGTGGTGAAGGTGCATCTATAGAATATGCTATCAACGCTCTCGGCATCGAGCAAGTGATTATCTGCGGTCACTCCCATTGTGGAGCGATGAAAGGTTTGTTAAAATTGCAGAGTCTGGCCGATGAAATGCCTTTAGTTTACGATTGGTTAAAACAAGCAGAAGCTACTCGACGTTTAGTTAAGGATAATTACAAGGAACTAGAAGGGGAAGAACTGATCGAGGTGACAGTAGCAGAAAATGTTCTCAATCAGTTAAGTAATTTGCAAAGCTATCCAATTATTCGTTCCCGATTACATCAGGGTAAATTGTCCCTACACGGTTGGATTTTTCGGATTGAAACCGGCGAAATTTTAGCCTACGATCCCATCCTACATGATTTTGTCGCTCCCCATAGTAAAATTACCCATCCCGAACCGGAAGAAAATTTACCCCCCAGTCGTCATCTTCCCAATAGTCATCCCTTCAAGATTTCTGAGGATTATATCAGGACTCATGCGGACTTAAAAAAAGCGACTCCTGCGGTTAATACTGTGGCCAAAAAGAATGGCTCCTCAACCCAAAAACCGGGGTATAATTATTTAGAACCCTCCCAAGCTGATCGCATTTATCGCGGTTCGAGAAGTTAATTAGGGATTACAGAAATTCTCTAGAGATGTGCTTATTCCCCGTCTCTAGAGGGGCAATTAAACGATAACTGCTATACTCCTCTATGGCTTCCCCAAAAGATTTTATTAGTCCCGTCAATTCCGAGAAAGAGTTAGTCTATCCTTTTCGGAACTATCTTAACTATCTGCACGCAAAATACTCTGATTTACAGACGGGGAATATCGCCGATTATATTCCGGAATTAGCCCTAGCAGCTCCAGAATGGTTTGGTATTTCTGTAATTAGCACTGACGGTCAGATTTTTGAGGTGGGCGACTGCCAGCAAACCTTTACAGTACAATCGATTTCTAAAGCTTTTGTCTTTGGATTAGCTCTAGAAGATCACGGACGGGAATACGTTAATAGTAAAGTCGGTGTTGAACCCACGGGAGAAGCTTTTAACTCGATTATTCTCGATGAAAAAACCAATCGTCCCTATAATCCTATGGTTAATGCTGGTGCGATCGCTACCACGGATTTAATCACCGGACAGAATGCCACGGAAAGGCTAAAACGTATTTTAGAGATGTTTAAACGCTATACGGGTAGGGATCACGAGATTAATGTCCCCGTTTTTCTCTCGGAAAAATCCACCGGCAATCGCAATCGGGCCATGGCTTATCTGATGCTAAATTTTGGCATGGTTAGCGATAAAATTGAAGAAACCCTCGATCTTTACTGTCAACAATGCGCCATCCTCGTCCATGCTCACGATTTAGCCCTCATGGCTGCTACCTTAGCTAATGGGGGTGTCAACCCAATCACAGGAATACGGGCGATCGATGAACACTACGTTCAAGATGTGATCAGTGTTATGCTTACCTGTGGAATGTACGACGCTTCAGGAGAATGGGCCTATCGGGTAGGATTACCGGCAAAAAGCGGTGTCGGGGGCGGAATTACGGCAGTAGTTCCCCATCAGTTGGGAATTGGGACCTTTTCGCCCCTTTTAGATGAAAAAGGCAACAGCATCAGAGGAGTGAAAATTTGTCAAGATATTTCAGAGGATTTTGGTTTACATTTATTCAATGTGGCTAAACCAGAAAGAGATTTAAAAACATGGCTTGAAGGTAATAGTTGATATTGATAGCTGTCCCCGACAAGAGCGCCTAACGGCCCTGGGAAATTAATTTGGCCAGAGGTCTGTGGAAAAAAATGTCATAAACCTCTTGACAAAAGCAGCGGATTGTGTGTATTATTACTATTGTGTGAGGAGTATAAGTTCAGCATAAGAAGAACCTTTGGGGTCGAAACACGGCAAGACTCCCAGAGGTTCTTCTTTTTCACTTCCTTATTTGCTCAAAGTCAGCCATAAAATCAGGTTTTACCCGATCGCTAGTTTTTTCTCAAGTTATCCCTTCTAGGTCTGTTGCCCCTTGCCAAGAGCAACAGTCCAAAATTTTGCCGAAGAAACTGCACAAGAGAAGTGTAATTGCTCGTAAAATTGGGAATTAAGTACAAGGGCAATCCTATGGCAGATAAAAATAACGGTAACGGTGGCTTATTCCTCGTCGGGGTTTTAGTAGGCAGTGCGATCGGAGTAGCGGCGGGTTTATTAGTAGCGCCGAGATCTGGAAAAGAAACCCGTCGAATTCTGCAAAAATCCGCGCGGGCTTTGCCTGAATTAGCCGAAGATCTGACCACGACGATGCAATTGCAGGCCGATCGCCTATCGGAATCGGCCCGGCGTAATTGGGATGATACTTTAATCAGATTAAAAGAGGCGGTGACAGCCGGAATCGAAGCTAGTCAAAGTCTAGCCACCGACAATCCTTTCCCCGACTCGCAAGAATCCCCCCAAGGCGATAATCAACACTCGAATCACTACTAAATGACCGAACCTATTTTCTGGCTAGGATGTTCTTTACTGCTGGTCGCCGTTAGTTTAACGGCGGTTTTCATCGCCGCTTTACCTGCCCTGCAAGAGTTAGCCCGGGCAGCCCGGAGTGCCGAAAAACTATTCGATACCCTCCATCGGGAATTTCCCCCGACTCTAGAAGCAATTCGCCTGACAGGGGCGGAAATCAGCGAATTAACCGACAATATCGATGAAGGGGTCAAAAGTACCCGCCAAGTTGTCCAAGGAGTCGATCGCAGTCTCGGTAGTGCTAAAGCTGGTCTTAGCAAGCTCGATCGTGGCAGCCGTCGCCTCTTGATCGGTTTTAAAGTCGCTTGGAATACTTGGAAACGCAGTTAAGGAGATGGGGCAGTGGGGTGTAGGGTGTGGGGAAGTGGGGAAGTGGGGAGATAGGAGAATTTCGACTAATACCCCAAAACCCTCAAACCCCAACTCCCTAAAACCCCAACTCTCAACTCCTAACCCCACCAACAAACTTTTTCAGCAAACCCTAAATATTTGTAAACTTTTTCGTCTAAGTTACTTTTCTGTGGTAAGCAAATCTTTACTGCTCCGATTCGGGGGTTTCTTGGGAGGTGTCATCGTTCTTGGTTTTTGGTTCTTGTCCTTTAAAAATCGTGATGGATCGCCAAAAACCCTCTAAAAACTGATTGAAGGTCGTTTCATTGATTTTACCCGTCAAGAGCAATCCCACAATCACAATCAAAGCAAAGATAAAAATAATTGCCAAAACGCTGGTAATAAACTGTACCACTGGCACAGTATTGGCAAGCACCGCAAAGATAAAAGCAACCACAGCTAAAACCAGCAACAAAGCGAGACTAGGTTTCAGGAGATTGCGATTTTCTGGCGTTTTGGAACCTATAGGGCGATTTTCTCGGCTTTTGCGGCTAAGTTGCTGTCTTTCGTCGAGATCTCCTTCTCTTTCTGTCTTAGATTCCACCCCTTCTAAGATATCGCGGATATTGTATTTGCCGCGCAAACCGGGGAGAGTTGCTTCGACGCTGCCTTGGCGATCGAGTTTTATCAGATAGAGATAATCGACGGGAACTTCTACCCCGGTGGGTTTTTCCCCTTGCAATTCTCGAATCACTAACTTTTCCTGTACGGCTAAATTAGGGATAGTAGCGTGAATTTTCTGAAAATCTGTCTTAATAATAGCTAAAAGCGCACTAGCACGCTCGCCCTCGGCTTTTATGCTAATGTAGTTATCTTCCTCGTCGGCACGCACCAAAGCTTTGTTAAGATCCATTGTCAGAACCACACCACTACGCCAACGCATGGTTTTATAGATCATCTGGTGATTGCGGACGATAAAGCGGGAAATGATGCTACCGGGCAGGATATCATAACGGTACTGGAAGTGTAAAGGTGCGTTTTCGTAGATATCCACATCTGGTTCATCGATGGGTAGAAGATCGGTGATTAGATAGCGATCGGGACTGTAACCATCAAGGGGAAAACAGAGTTCAAATTTTCCCATCAAATCCATCAAAAATCGGCGTTTATTTTCGGGATAACGTTGGGGTTGTTTGAGAATATTGTGCAGTTCTGGCAGTGAGAGAATGCCCTTTTTTTGCACCATCAAATCGTGATTATTGAGAATATCGTAAACACCGTCAGTTACCCATTCCGGGTTCAGGACATTGGTTTCATTCAGTCGCGGATCATCTTGGTAGTTGAGGACAATACCGAGATCGTGGAGAAACTGCACTAAACTTTTTTGAGCGCTGGCCTCTTGAATCTCGGCTTTCTGACACATTTCCTGATACTTTTCGTAGGAAATAAAGTCATAACTCTCTTGCATTGCTTCTAGTTGAGTTTTGATCTGAAACCAACTATTAGGAAATAAATCTTTGATATGGGGAATAGCATCGATTTGGGAGGCGATTTCTTGCACAAGTTGCTCGATTCCCACACCGGTTTTACAGGAAGTGGCGATTAGCTTGGTAATTTGGGGATATTTTTTCTGGAGGGTGCGGATCTTAACTTGGGGGGGATGTTCATCGGCACAATTACCCACGATAATCACGGGAGAATTGCCTCCGTAGGTTTCAATGAGTTTTAACCAGTATTCCAGACGGTTTTGCTGTTCGTTTTTGCGGTTGTCGAGGACAAGCAGATAAAGACTGCGTTTAGTCAGAAAAAACTGATGGGTGGTTTGCATCACTTTCTGACCGCCAAAATCCCAGAGATTGAGGCGAATATCGGGTTTTTGGGGCAGTTGCCACTTTTCAATATTAATGCCGGGGGTCTTGGGTTCTTCGGAATTAAAGGTATTGTGCCGTAACCGCTTTAACAGGGAAGTTTTCCCCACATCCCCCTCCCCCACCAATAAAACTTTAAGCTCGTTAAGAGGGCGTTTTTTTCCTTTATACTTGAGATAACTGAAAATCGCCTGCGGGTTGCCATCCTCCCATGTTGTTTTACCCCATCCCTGACGAATAATTTCAAGAGGAACGTTGGTAATCGGGTTATTTTTGAGGACTAATCGCTTCAGGTTGACTAGGTGAGCGAGTGCTTCTGGAATCTCCCTCATTTGGTTATTGTTGAGATAGAGGCTTTGCAGGGAGGTGAGTTGAGCGAGTGCTTCTGGAATCTCGCTGATTTGGTTATTGTTGAGATAGAGGCTTTGCAGGGAGGTGAGTTGAGCGAGTGCTTCTGGAATCTCGCTGATTTGGTTATTGCTGAGATAGAGGCTTTGCAGGGAGGTGAGTTGAGCGAGTGCTTCTGGAATCTCGCTGATTTGGTTATTGCTGAGATAGAGCATTTGCAGGGAGGTGAGGTGAGCGAGCGCTTCTGGAATCTCGCTGATTTGGTTATTGCTGAGATAGAGGTTTTGCAGGGAGGTGAGTTGAGCGAGTGCTTCTGGAATCTCGCTGATTTGGTTATCGCTGAGGTCGAGGGATTGCAGGGAGGTGAGTTGAGCGAGCGCTTCTGGAATCTCCCTGATTTGGTTATAGCTGAGGTCGAGGTGTTGCAGGGAGGTGAGTTGAGCGAGCGCTTCTGGAATCTCGCTGATTTGGTTATAGCTGAGATCGAGGGATTGCAGGGAGGTGAGTTGAGCGAGCGCTTCTGGAATCTCCCTGATTTGGTTATTGTGGAGATAGAGGACTTGCAGGGAGGTGAGTTGAGCGAGCGCTTCTGGTATCTCCCTGATTTGGTTATAGCTGAGATCGAGGGATTGCAGGGAGGTGAGTTGAGCGATTTCGGGGGGAATTTCTGTTAAGTTTCTGCCGGACAGAGCCAACTCCCTCGCTCTTTCGTCCTTTGCCTGTTGAATCAACTCTAATACTTCCTGTGCTGTCATGGACCATCCCCCCGCTACTATATTTACTCCATTTTGGCAAAAGATCCAGTTAATGCCACTGGTTGAGACCTCATCAGCTTGAGTTGAGTTTCTGGAGAGTGAACTGAAAACTCGCATCTGATGACCGATAAGGGACTTGCGTGGGAATAATATCCTAGCCAGAAAATCGCTCTGTAGAAGAATCAGGCCGGCCAGATGGCATATTATCAAAGCGCAAGTCCCTTAGCTGCGGGGACTCTCAAAGGCTCTCCCCCTACTTAGGGTGATCAGCAAACCTGGGCGATCGGAGGGCGCAGGTTCCTTGCGCCCCTACAGTAACGGATTTTGTCCACAATGTAGGGGCGAACTGCGTTCGCCCAAAAGGTACATTAATGTAGGGGCGAACTGCGTTCGCCCAAAAGGTACATTATCAAAGCGCAAGTCCCTAACTGGGTGACTAAAGTTGAGAATTCCCTTAAGATAAAGTAAATAAGTGTAAAGAAACTGAAAGTTAGCCTACACCCTTGCTGAAAAAATTCTCATTGTCTAGAAGTGCTATGCTCAATCGTTTTTGCCGAGGAATCTCGATCGCTCTTGTAATTGGTGTCATTAGCTGTCTGGGTTGGATTATCTGCCCAAATCAAGCTCTAGCGGTGAATAATCCCGAATTACTGCCCAATCAAGCCACTCCGATCGTTGATTTAGCCAATTATCTACCCGCAAAACAGGAAGAGGCATTAATCCGAGATATCGAGACATTTCAAGGGGAAACGGGCTGGAAAATGCGAGTTTTAACCCAATATGACCGCAGCCCCGGCCGGGCCGTGATTAATTTCTGGGGATTGGATGATAAAAGTATTCTCCTAGTGGCCGATGGTCGCGGCGGTAATCTACTATCTTTTAGTATTGGTGATGCCGTCTATGAATTTTTACCCCGCACTTTTTGGATCGAATTACAGGCCCGTTTCGGTAATATGTATTTTGTCCGGGAAAATGGCGAAAATAACGCGATCGTACAATCCTTAGACACGGTAAAAGGCTGTTTAGTTAAAGGTGGTTGTGCGGTAGTCCCCGGCCTACCGAAGGAACAGTGGATTTTAACTTTAATTACCTCAATTGTCGGCGGTTTAGTCTTCGGTTTTGCCGGTATTCCCCGCAAAGAAGGACAGGTTTTCGCTTGGCAATGGGTTTTAATTGTCTCTCCCCTCTGGTTTATCCTCTTTGTTGCTTTTGGCATCGGACCGGTGGTTACTCGCACCAGTGAATTACTGCCCCTTTTCCGCAATTTAATCGGTTTTGCTCTCGGAGTTTTAGTCGCCTATCTTTCCCCTCGTTTTAATTCCCTCAACGCCTCAAAAACCTAAAAATTAGCGGCTTTTCAGTGATCAGTGATCAGTAATCAGTGAAAAGAAAGTAGCGAAGTTTTTATCTATAACTGATACCAAATCTGGTTATTAAGTTGTTGGTTATAATTAAATTAAAAATGAATTTTAGGTTCGATCCCCCCTTAATCCCCCCTTAATCCCCCCTTGATAAGGGGGGCATCTGATGATTTTTAACGCCTACCTACTTAAAAACTGATTATTTATTCCCCTTTGCCTTTTGCCTTTTGCCTCTCCTCAACGGATTTAGTATGATAGCTGACGGCAGCCCCTCATGGTTCGATCGATCTAGCTCTGTTACAATTAGAAACATTGTGGAGTGAGTGAGATAACGTTTATGTGGGTCAATACTCAAAGTGAGATTATTAGTAAGGTTTTGCCGCCAGCAGTACGTCTGTTCTTAAAAACGCAAGTAGAACAGATAGAAGATTTAGAAATGCAGCTGCAAGGTCATGATCGGCAAATTTTGCGCGGTTATATCCCCGGGGTATTTTTAGCCGTAGGAAGAGCGATTTATCAAGGTTTACATCTAGGTAAAGCGCAATTAAGAGGGGAAAATATTCGTCTTAATATCGGGCAGGTTTTGCGAGGGAAACCCCTAAAAATTTTGGAACCTATTCGGGTTAGCGGTGAGGTGGAAATTAACGAACAGGATTTAAATAATTCGATCGCCTCGACTATTTTAATTAATGCTTTTGCCGATTTACTAATTTTTTCCCTAGAAAATAACGGAGTTGTTAACGCCAGAGAAATTATCTCACAACAGCGTTTTAACTGGAAAAATGTTCTCTTAAATCAGGGTTATTTCTCTCTTCTCGGCCATAGAGAAACAGGTGCAGAAGTAATTTTTAGCGCTGATATTACCTTAAAAGATGCCCGCACTTTAGGGATTAGTCCCCGACAATGGCAAGGTTTAGCCCCAGATTTATCTATTGATTTGCAACCCTTTACCGTCGATTTAGGTAAAGATGTGGAGATTAAATCTTTTATTCTCGACGATCAAACTCTTTTCTGTCAGGGAAGTTTTTTGATTTTACCTTAAAAATAAACGGGATGATTCCGGTGGGTTAAACTAAGTTAACCCACCTAATTATTACCCCGGATTCTGTGCGATTAAAATAACTGTTTGCATTAGTCCGACGAGAAGACCGAGAATCCCACCGAGATTAACAATTCCCTGTAATTCCTGTTTAACAATTCCTTGAATAGCATTTTCTAGATCGGCCGGCGAAGTGGCATTTACCCGATCGCGGATTACCTGATCGATGTTGAGAATCGGGATAATTTGGGCGACTAATTTCTCTAAATCTTCCTCTAGATAACGCTCTAAAATTAACGCTAACTCTTGACTAATTACCCCTAATGATGTAGTCATTGACCCCGAAGATTGCAGACGATTAATAATTAAATTAGCGATTTGATCCCAGTCGATCGTTTGTCCAAAATCTTGCAGAAATTGTTCGCCACTTTCTTGAATATAAATTCGCACCGTATCCCTAGTGGTTTTACGCAATTGTCTGACGGTGGAGATAGGTAAATTTTGCAAAGAGATACCTTGTAACCAGTTTTTCAGACGATTACGCATCTCTAAAGATAGTAATAATTCTTTGATTCTGGTATTAGCTAAATCCTTTTCATCAAGGCAAAAAGTGCGTAAGCGAGCGAGGGCATTGCGTAAACCGAATAAATTGGCTACTACCCAATAGGTTCCACTGGTTTTTTCCCGAAATCCTTCATCGATAACTTGAATATTGCGATCGGTTAAAAAATCGATTAAAGCTAGACGGATAACATCAGCAGGTAGGACGGTTTCTAATAGCCAATCGGAGAATTGTCGCGCCTGTTGTTCACTGAGAGAAAATTCTAAGACTAGGCGATCAAAAATTTGATTGATCTGTTTTTCTAAAAAGTCCTGCCGTCGGGCTAAAACTTTTAGTAATCTCGCTAAAGATTCCCCGAATAAATCGTGAAGAATCGCCGCCAAAATCTCGGCGGTTTTTGCTTGCCGATCGCCTTTTATTTGTTTTAAAGCTAATTGTAACAGCCAGAGTATCGCCCCCTGTACCCTTTCGGTGTCGAGGAGTCGTTTAGCCAGTTTTTGTAGTTCCTCGGGGGTTAACAGGGAACCCATGATCGTATCCGATACCCGGACAGCTAATCGATCTTGATTGCGAGGAATTAACCCCGGGGTGAAGGGAAGAGGACGCTTACCGATATAAATCGCCTTGTAGGGACGAAATAGCATTTTTATGGCTACATCGTTGGTAAAATAGCCAATAATTGCCCCCGCGATCGGCGGTAAGATCCATGTCCAAAGAGTAGGGAGATTCAATTTAGCAGCAAAAAATAAACGGAAATGTGAGTAGGTTATTTCTTCAAGACTAACACTCCCATCAGTCCTGCTAGGAGTGGATAGTGAACAGCGCTGGAAAATCCCGACTGATAGCCTAATTTTACCTGTTCTGGGCCCCGGGGAAAGCGATCGATACTCGGACTAATATAAGCGTACTGGTCAGTTAAACCGTAGCGCTCGGCAGCCGGAACGACGATATGATCGAGATACCAGTTTTGGAATAATTTGGCGATGGTTTCGGTGGGTTGATGGAAGTCCAGAATCGCCGCTGTAGCGCCCGGTTTCAGGACTCGGTATAATTCCCCCAAACATTGGGCAATATCCACCACATTGCGTAATCCATAGCCAATAGTGGCACAATCAAAGCTAGAATCGGCAAAGGGTAAATTGAGGGCATCCCCCTCCATCCAGTTAATATTAGTGGCGCTAAAACGTTGACGGGCGATTTTTAATTGTTGTGGGGAAAAATCTAGTCCGATCACTTGGCCGGTTTTACCCACTTGTTTTGATAATAGGTTAGTTAGGTCGCCGCTACCACAACAGATATCGAGGGCAAAATCCCCTTTTTTGGGTTGACACCATTTGACTGTCATTAATTTCCAGACGCGGTGTAATCCTAAACTTAATTCTTGATTAAGTCGGTCATATTCGGGAGCGATCTGATCAAAAATTGCTTGTATTTCCCTAGAGTTAGGTGAGGATTGATTGGACATTTTTATAATATGGCATCAGAGAAAATCCCAGATGAAGTTATATCATTCTATCTTATCTGCGCTCACGGGGAGCAGTTATCTTCATGGTGGGGAACAGTGACTTAGGTTACACTTCATCTATCTGATTATCTCCCGGCCGCAGTTCGATCGAGAGGCCTTCCCGGGCGAGAATAGTTTGAGGCAGAATCTTTCTTGCCTGTTCACCAATGCGATCGAGAAAATCGTCATTATGGCCGGGATCGTGATGAAATAGAACTAACTGCTTAACTTGCGCTGCCTGGGCGATTTTGACTGCTTGCTGCCAAGTGGAATGGCCCCAACCCACCTTAGAATACTTAGGATCGTTGTATTCCTCATCGGTGTAGGTAGCATCAATAATCATCACATCCGCTTGCCGGACTAAAGCCAAAACGTTATCATCAAAGCGATCAGGAAAATGTTCGGTATCGGTAATATAAGCTGCCGATAAACCCCGCCAATTTACCCGATAACCCACCGCTTCTCCTGGATGGTTTAAAGGACGGGTTTCGATGCTGACATCGCCATAGTGGAGGGTTTCGCCGATTTCTAGATCATAAAATTCTAAATCGGCCCGCATAATCTGCAAAGGCACGGGAAAATTAGGGTGTGACATCTGATCGTCTAATCTTTGCTTGATGGTTGCTCCGTTGGGGGAGGGAACCCCGTAGATTTTAAAAGTATTGCCCCTGATAAAAGCAGGGGTAAAAAAAGGAAAACCTTGAATATGATCCCAATGGGAGTGGGTGAAAAATAAATGGGCTTTCGCTGGACTTTCTGCCATCAAAGACTGTCCTAGGATGCGTAACCCTGTACCACCGTCAAAGATTAATCTTTCTCTACCGACTTGCATCTCCACACAGGAAGTATTACCACCATAACGAACCGTTTCCGAACCTGGACAGGGAATACTTCCCCGTACTCCCCAAAATTTGATCTGGAAGCAGTTGTAGGGCATATCAGAAGTTGGTCTACTTGTGCTGATGGGCTAATAGATCAGATTAGCACTCTTCCACAATTAAGTCTGTGACTTCATCCCTAACACAACGATCTATGATTAAGGGTGAGGATCGTCACTTTTGCAAGAGCTAAGGTATGGATTTACAGAAATTCTTAGAAAAACTGCCCCAACAGTATCAGGATTGGGGATCGCCTCTAATGTCGCCTATTTCCGAGCAATTAACCCTTTTAAGCCCAAAAACCGCCTCCTATCCCGATCGCAATCTCTTTCCCCTGCTCAATCTCGCCGTTGCCTGTCTGCAACCGGACGAGGTTTACTGTCAGGTGGGTTGTTTTCGTCGCGGTAGTTTAGTCGCCGCTTTCTGCAATAATAGCGATCGCTACGGTTATGGCGTGGAAGCTTTTTTTAAATACGATCCATCGGGAGAAAAACTAACTATATTATCTGAGGATTGAGTTAGTTGCTTTTGGGTATAAGTGAGGAAAGATTAGCAAAAATTGCCCGCAATTGTGGGGATATTCTTTCCCTTTGATTGATTAAATAAATACTAACAAGGGTTAAAGATACCCCCACCCATTGCAATACACTTAACATCTCACCGAGGAATAAATTCCCGAAACTGAGGGCAAAAACCGGAGTTAAAAAAGTTAAAGAACTTAAACTGGTTAAATTGCCCTTGGCGGCTAAATAAAAGAATATTCCATAGGCGATCGCACTACCAAAAATAGTGGCATAACTTAAAGCTAACCAACCATTTAAATCTATATTTTGCCATTGATGGGATTCGGTGAAACCTGAAGCTAAAAATAGCGGCAATCCTCCTAAAATCATGTGCCATCCGGTGGCGCTGACGGGATCCGCATGACGACAGACAAACCGGATTAAGACTGTTCCCACCGCCATGGATAGGGAAGCCAAAAGCATGAGCATTTCGCCGCTATTTAGTAATTCCTGCCAGCTAAAGTCAATATTTACCGCTTTTTGTCCAAAAAAGTCATAAAACCATTGATCGGGCAAGCCAATTAAACTAATTCCCCCAATTCCTAAACCCAATCCCAACCACCCCCAGACACCGATAACTTCTTTAAATAGCCAACTGGACATTAAAGCCACCGCTAGGGGTTGGGAGTCAATAATTACCGAACCTAATCCTGCCCCGGTGCGATTTAATCCCAATGCCAGAAAACCTTGAAAAAGAGTGGCATCCATCAGAGCAAAAAGGGCAATCCATAGCCACGCTTGCAGGGTTTTGGGCTGAGGACGACCTAAAAACCAAGCTACTATTAAAACTAACATTCCGGCGGGGACAAGGCGAATTCCCGCCATAAATAAGGGGGTGGTGTGGGGGATAACACCCTTCATCGCTACCATCGCTGTTCCCCAGAGAAAAAACGGTGAGATAAATAAGAGGGGCGAGGATTTCTTTAAATCTAGGTTTTCCATAGGTAGCGATCGAGTGTTGTGGATAACAAATTTCTCTAATTGTATAGTAGAGACTGGGGATCAGCCCTTAATTCTCCTGACTTTCTCCTAACTGATTTTCCTCTAAATCTGTTATTGGTTTTTCTTCACTCGATCCGATCCAGATCGCAATCATTCCAGCAATAGGAATGGAGAGAAAAATTCCTAATAATCCCGCAACTCTTTCGCCGATAAAGAGAGATAAAAATAAAATTACTGGGTTTAATTCTAGGGCATTACCCATAACTTTAGGGCGAAGAATATTATCTTGAATTTGCACCAAGACAACACAGACAATAAAAGCTTTAACGGCAATTGCTAGTCCCTGGGAGGTAAAAGTCAAGATAGTTACCAACAAAATGCCCAAGGTTGCCCCGATACCAGGGATAGCATCGATAACACCGAGAATGCTCGCTAAAATTAGCCCATATTTGATTCCTAATAGGGAAAAACTTAAGAAACTCGTCACCGATAAAAAGAGCATTAACAACAGTTGCCCGCGAATAAATCCCAGAAAACTTTGTCGAAAAGACTTGGCAAAACGCTCCCGGTATGCTATGGGGAGAAGTTGCAAAAAACTTCGCCAGAGTTTATCACCGTCGATGAGCATATAAACACTGATTACCGCCCCGAAAACGCCCGTAAAGACACTGGAAAAAACTCCCTGTACGAGCGATAAACCCGTGGCTAAACCGGTTTGTAAGCTTCCCACCATTTTATTCAAATCTAATCGATCGAGAAAGTCTTGAAAGGGTAAAAAATCTTTTTGACTAAGGGCATCGGTAAGATTGAATAGTAGTCCTCTCCCCTGATTAACCGCTTCTAATCCTATGCCTGTGACTAATCTAAATAGGAGGATAAAAGCTACTAGGGTGGTAATAGCAATGGCTAGTCCTCTCGGTAGATAACGGGACAACCAAACCACGGGATAATTTAATAGAGCGGCCAGGACTGCCGAACCAGTAAAAATAGCGATCATCCCGTAGAAATAGTTAATTAAGATAATTAGACTCCAGCCACAGCCAAATAATAATAGATAGCGCACTAGAATCGAGTTATTCAGAGTTTTCCAAAAGGAGCTAGAAGGGGGCATAAATAAAGCTAGAAATAGGATTTTAGCATTTAGAATTGTTTTAACAAAGCTTCCCGCATGACCGAGACGGGGACGGGTTGACCTAACCAGATTTCTAGTGCGATCGCTCCCTGATTAACTAACATTTCTAACCCATCAATAATTCTTATCCCTCTAGTCTGGGCTAACCGGAGAAATTTGCTCGGCCGGGGATTATAAATGAGATCGTAGGCGATCGCCGATGGGGGTAAAAGGTCTAATAATTCTAACTCAACTGGGGATTGTTCGCCCTGGGGGGACATTCCGATCGGGGTAGAATTAATCAGGAGTTCTGTGGTGGATACCAGCCCTTCTAATTCGTCCCAGCTATGCACTTCTAGGAGGTCATAGAGGCTTGTATTCGCCCAACTTTCTTTAAAAGGATCTAATTTCTTTTGATTGCGTCCTACCACATGAATTTCGCCACAGCCCAACTGGGCGCAAGCCACCACTACCGCCCGGGCAGCGCCGCCATTGCCTAAAATAACTGGATTCACCCGACTCCAATCTTTGTCAAGGGATTTCAAGGGTGCGAGAAAGCCATCCACATCGGTATTCGTTCCCTGCCAGCCGGTTTCCGTGCGCCAGACGGTATTAACTGCGCCTACTAGCCTTGCTTTCTCCGTAATTTGCGATAATAAGGGAATAATTGCTAATTTATGGGGAATCGTGACGCTAAAACCCTGTAGATCGATGGCATCCAAGCCAGCGATCGCAGTTGCTAAATTTTCCGGGGCGATAGGTAGGGGAAGATAGACATAATTTACCCCCAAGGCATCGATAGCGGCATTGTGCATGAGGGGAGAAAGAGTATGGCCGATGGGATCGCCGATTACGCCTAATAACTTGGTTTTTCCGTTAATAATGGTCATAAAAAAAGGTGGGCCTTCCCCACCAAAGTTTGATCTCAAGGGTGGCCAATGCTCACCTTACTATACTATTTCTTGATTTCGCGGGCCATTTTCAGGAAAGGATTGATATTGTCATCGTTAGCGCGACGAACGTTATCATTAGCAGCGTTAGCCTTACTATTAGCCTCGGAAGTGGCCGATTTTGCCACAATACCGTTATCGGTGACTTTGCTGACTTCCATGGAAGAAATCTGTTTAATCGATTCGCCACCCTTTTTATTGGAGGCAGTTTTCGGGAAAGTACGTCGGATCGTGATCGGTGTCCGCATAAAGTCGATATTACCGAGAGTTTTAGCATCATCGGGTTCCAAGTAGAAAGCCTCTTGCGGTTCCGGTGCGCTCATATCCATCGGTTCATCGACGTATTTCGTCTTATTGCCAAACAGGCCAAAGAATCCAGCCATTTTCTCCCTCTCCTAAATAAATATATTTACCATAAATTGCTGCTGATTGTTAAATAATATCAATATTTATGACAAAAAGCTAGGTAGGGTTTGCTGAATAAGTCTGTTGGTGGGGTTAGGAGACGGGAGACAGGAGACAGGAGACAGGAGTCAGTATTCAGGAGACAGGAGTCAGTATTCAGGAGACAGGAGTCAGTATTCAGGAGATTATTTTTATTTGTTCTCCCCACACCCCAATTCATAATTCATAATTCATAATTCCCCCACACCCCAATCAACGCTGTTCTAACCTACGACTGGCTAGGGACATAGAATAACAGAAAATCCAGTAAATAAACGCCAAAAATAGATAAACCTCTGGATAATCGCCGATAAATTTCGGATTAGCTAAAACCGATCCTGCCATACCCAAGAGATCCACCAGTCCCACGATCGCCAGTAGAGAAGTATCCTTAAATAAACTGATAAATTGACCAACAATAGCGGGAATGACCGCTTTTAAAGCTTGGGGTAGAACGATCAATAATAAAACGAAAATCGGTTTTAAACCCAAAGCTTTGGCCGCTTCAATTTGACCCTTGGGAATCGCTTGTAAACCACCCCGGACATTTTCGGCCAGATAGGCTGCTGCAAAAAGGGTAAATCCGGCGATCGCTCTGATCACCCGTTCCGGTCTCGTCCCGGCGGGTAAAATTAAAGGTAACATCACCTGGGCCATGAATAAAATTCCCAACAAAGGTAAACCGCGCAATAATTCGATATAACCAATAGATAGCCAACGAATTGCCGGTAATTCACTCTGTCTCCCCAGGGCCAATAATACCCCCAAGGGGAAAGATAAAATCATACTTGCGATCGCTACTAATAAAGTTAAGATTAAACCACTGAGATCATCGAGGGGGATTGTCGTTAAAAATAATCCCCCCAATAGCAACCAAGCGATTAAAGGTAAAGTCAATAACCAGAGCAATCCCCACCAGCGTTGGAGAAAAGCGGGGCAATCGGGGAAGCGACCCCGGTTTAATTGCCAAGAAAACAGTGATAAAGCCGCAATTATCGTTAAAATCAGCCAAATTCGCCATATTGACTGTTCTGGATAACGACCGACCACAAATAAACCGATATTTTCCGTCACTACAGCCCATTTTGCCTGATTTATCGCCCAATCGAGAAAACTTAAGCCCCCCCAGAGGCTGAGAAATAGACCCGCAAGGGTTAAGATGACGTTGTACCAAGTGTTAAAGAGATTTTTTCTTAACCAGAGTCCCATAAAATTCCCTAACCTCCCCAGTGGTGATCATTGTACTTTTTCAGTACAATGGTGCTATTAGAAAAATTCAGACTGATTTTCGACCATGAACAGTTGCATTTTAATGGCTAAAATTGTCCGTCGTCCCGAATTACGTTATACCCAAGATAATCAAACTCCCTACGCTCAAATGTTAGTCGAGTTTTCTCCCAATCGTGCCGAGGCAACCCCGACTAATTTAAGGGCCGTAGCTTGGGGAAATTTGGCCTCAGAAGTCGCTCAGAATTATCATGAAGGTGATCGGGTAATTTTAGAAGGTCGTCTCTCGATGCAGACGATCGATCGTCCCGAAGGTTTTAAGGAAAAACGGGCCGAATTAGTCATTAG
Organism: Microcystis sp. M015S2; assembly: GCF_020245945.1. Lineage (NCBI taxonomy): Bacteria > Bacillati > Cyanobacteriota > Cyanophyceae > Chroococcales > Microcystaceae > Microcystis > Microcystis sp. M015S2. Next base: position 15,481 of record NZ_JADBTX010000034.1, on the reverse strand, counting down.
TCATCTCTATCATCTTGACGGCAGCGTGAGTAGCGGTGAAATGGCAGCCCCGACTCCAGAAAAAGTCGTGCCAATCAATACCCACAAATCGAATAAAACCGAGGTGGAAAAACCCGTCGCACCCGTCTCCCCCGGGGACTTTGAATACGACGCATCCTATGAACTTTCTAACCCTTCCGCTTGGCAACCTAGCGACACATCGGTGGAGGAAAATTTAGACGATATTCCTTTCTAAGTACCCCGACAGAATTAATTACAGATATTTTCCCCTTTTTTGTTCTGGTTTTCCCTCTTTCCAGAGTGTGAATTTAATTTTGTCATTCCTGAAATGGCACTGGTTCAGCCGCTACTGTGGGGAGGGCCAACATGGTCGAGAAGACTTGGGGCAGCAAGTCCAGTCGCCCAATGGGTTCTGGCCCAATCAAGCAAGTGCTGTTAGTGACAGCATCCCTAATCAACAGTCCATCTCCCGTTCTAATTCTTCAGGGGGATAGTCGATGACCGCTTCGGCTCTGAAGAAGGTGCTGCCGAAGACACCGCGGATCAGACCGCCCGATCAAGTCCCGCAAGTGCATCCCCAAGGAGAAGGTGGCCGCCATCCAAGACCCGCAAACCCAGAACGGGAGATTTTGCGGGTGTTGAGTTAGTATTGATTTATAGCGGTTTTCTGTCTAATAATGTATAGTAAATCCCTTGATAGATAGGCGTTTCAGCGTTTCAATCGGGACTCACTTCTGTGAAAACCGCTATAGCTATTTTTGTTAAGCCTAGCAGCAGGAGCCTAGATTATGGACGCATTCATAGTTTCTTCTTGTATTTTATTTGGGGTATCATTGATAACGGCAGTAAGATCTCGCCCCCAAACAATTAGAGCAATCACTAACGAAATTACTGAAATAACTGAAACACTTAAATTTTCAGTTTCTGTTCTTTCGTTCTTACCTTTCATATCAAATTTTCTATCATTACATTTGTTTCTATCGGGATACCCTAATTCTAATTTCAACAATCTCCAGCTTTTCTATACGAGGTTTCCGCTCACAACAGGCACAGGACCTGTGGCAATAACAACAGGACCTGTGGCAATAACAGATGAATTGAAACAATTGTATTCTACTCTTAAACTTCTCGTATCCGTAATCTTCTTAATCTTTTTAATTCCTTTTATCCTCATTATATTAGGATTGATACTTTGGTATGGCTTCTATCTTTTCCCCCAACTATTACCCCTGCGAAACGGATTTATTGGCGGCTTTGGGCTTTTCGTATTTATGTTAGCTGGAATGTTTGCAAGAACGTTATGGGATGCTATCCACAGTCGAGTCGGCGTTGCTCCTGTACATCTTGATGTATGGAAATTGGTTCTACCTACACTTATTTCTCCCATCATATTTTTGGTCGTGTGGAATTTTAGTAAAGGCCAATACGATATTTTGACATTCACCTTTTCCTTTCAGAACGGGTTTTTTTGGCAGACAGTTTTTGGAAAAGTGGTTGCACCTTCTCCAGTTTCTACGACTCCACCTTCTTCAATCGGAACAACGCTACAGCAGCCAGAAGAAAATGTCACCGAAAAATAAATCTGCTTTTTACCTCACTGCCCCAATTTCTTACTTACCCCCCTCACATTCCCAAGCTGTTTCAGTGCCATCCCTGCCACCAAACAGACCCCACCTATAATATACAACCTTTTATTCCCCGTCCCCAAACCCCCAAACCGCACCACCGCAAAGGAGAACAACATCTGAGTAAAAAGCGCAATTTGTGAACGTGTAAAGTAGATTAGAAAAGAGAAAGGAGTGAGCAATCGCAAACTGAAAACCCTAGTTAAAAACACAAATGGTCGAGAATTATGATCCTAATCACCAGAGGACTTAGCCGATGAGTATAGATGCGATCACAACTTAAACTATCCCGATTTAGATAATTCCGATTTTGAAAATGAGAGGTTCTATCTTTTACGTCTCAACTTATTATGGAGTCAAGAAGAAGAAATGGCTTGGTCAAGATTCTTTGTAGCGGTTTTTAACTTGTAGTTCTGGGTTTGTACCACTTAATAAAGGTAGTTCATTTAGTGTATATACCCCAAAATAGTCCTACTGTTCACTGATTTTACTTTCAGCGAGAATTTCTTGAAGGACGGGGGATAAATTGCTAGTTAAACGACCGGATCGAATAAATTCAGCGTAGGTATCAGCTTCGATATCTAGGAGGGTTTCCCGAAGTTGTTCCATTGTTAATAGCTGTAATTGGGGATAACTATCGTTGAGAGATTGTATTTCCGCTTCTACAGTCTTTAACTTTTCTTTGACGAGATGCTGCTCATAACTAAAAAATTCGGGGGCAACATCGGGAGATTTATCTAACTTAGAAAGATAGTCTAAAACCCTTTTTAAAGCTACCCGTCGGGCTAAAAGTTCCGCATAGTTTTCTCGAATTGGTTGATCACCGATCAAGTCTAATCTCGATAGGAAAGTTTGAATAGTTAATCCTTGAACCAACAGGGTAAAGAGAACAACTCCGAAAACGATATCGATGATATCCTGACGATTGGGAAAAATAACCGGCACACTTAAAGCTAGGGCAATAGAAACGGAACCACGCAAACCTCCCCACCATAAAACCGTTTTTTCCCGCCAATTAATTTTAGTTTCCATCAAGGCATTACTAACAGTTGCTAAAGCAAAGGTAGCCAGAAAACGGGCCGCTACTACGGCAGCGATCGTGATAAAAATTAAATTGAGATTATCGGCTAAACTGGAGAGACGGATCTGATCGCCGATGAGGAGAAAAACGATCGAATTGACAAAAAAAGCGAGAAACTCCCAGAATTGCGTGACTAATAGGCGGGTACGGGGACTCATACTAATTCTAGAGCCAAAATTACCTAAAATAATCCCCGTAGTCACCACTCCGATTACCCCCGAACCCCCGAACTCCTCGGTTAATAAATAAGCACCGTAGGCGGACACAAGAGTTAAAGACTGTTCCACTAGGGGTAAATCGAGACGTTGAGTCAGATAGGAGATACCAAAACCCACTAAACAACCCACTGCCACCCCGATACCGATAAAAGCCGCAATCCGGCTAATGGTTGTCTCTAAGGATAGACCACTAGCACCGAGGGGAATTTCCACCAAAAGAGCGAAAGCGACCACAGCGACCCCATCATTAAATAAGCTTTCCCCTTCCAAAAGCACGGTGAGGTTTTTACTGGCCCCCAATTCGCGAAAAAGAGCGACAACAGCGACGGGATCCGTAGAAGAAAGGCTCGCACCCACTAATAATGCCGTAAATAGGGGCAAATTGGTCAATTCATCGAGGGCAAAGCCAACCCCGAAAATCGAGATAATTACGCCGACAATAGCGAAAAGACTGACGGGAATCCAATTATCCTTCAGATCTCGCCAGCGCGTATTCCAAGCGGCTTCAAATAGCAAAGGGGGCAGAAAAATTTCTAGAATCAGTTCGGGGGATAGGTTCACCAGACGGATATCGATGAAGGCTAAACCTAAACCGACTATCACTAACAATAGGGTGTAAGGAATCTGGCGAAACCAGCTAAAAATCCTCGAAACCGTCGCCACACTCAGGGAAACGGACAAAACAATTAGAAATTGTTCTAAATTTTGCTTAATGACTTCATCGGTAGCGGATTCTAAACTCATTGGGTAGGAGGCAATCGGTGAGCGGACGTGCAAGAAAAGAACAATCTCAATTATTATGACACTTTAGAACCAGTGATTTTTTCTCCTAAACCCAAGTTTTTCTCCTGGCAATTCCTTTTATCTATGTCCTTGACTATGCCTCAGTCTGCCGAGTCCTCCACGGGTGAGGATTTACCCCTAGCTATCTCACCCAGTAACGAGCAGTTAGAGAATATTAATAGCTATTTAAACCTGATTTTGGTTGCTTTAGTCTCTCTAGCTAATTTAGACTCCGATTCTATCACCCAAGCAGCCCAAGAATTAGCCTTAGATGCAGATACAAGCGATCGCCTAGTTGCCCACCACTGGCAACCCCAGTCAAAACTTTCCCTAGCGGACATCCGTTCTCTAGTTCTCCTCCTCTGTCATCTCGCCCAAAAAAAGCAAGAGTTAATCCGTCGCGCTGTAATTCTCTTGGAACAAGTGGGAACTCAAGGAGAAGAACCGGTCAAAACCACGCTTTTGGGCAATTATATCGATAATTTTCGCTTAAAATACCCAGAAATATCGGAAAATAATCTCATTGATTCTAGCCTAACTTCCCTAGCCTGGAAATTATTAATCGATTTATTGTTCTACAGCAGCCCCCGCAGTCATCTCCTTCTTTGGCACACCCTTTTGGCAAGTAAAAAATAAAAAGCCTATCAGTTATCAGTTATCAGTTATCAGTTATCAGATGTAAGTTTTCAGTTCACTGATTACTGTTTACTGATCACTGAAAAAAAGCTTCCCAGTTCATAATTCATAATTCATAATTTATAATTCCCACCGATAACTAAAAATGAGTAATCTAATTCGCAAATATACACCTCCCACCTGTACCCTAGAAATTTGGGGAAATAGTTCGCCTCTAGCGGTTTGGTTAGGTAAAAATGTCTTAAACGATGCCCACTTTCAATTGCGCTTTGATGATCCTAGATTGAGTGAGGAAAAACAGGTGACGATCAAAGGCGATCGCACACAATTACAACTCCTAGGGGAAATTGTCGCTAATTATGTGCAGAATTTACTCTCTAGTCCCGTTTCTACCCTCTCTTTCGTGGCTAGTGGTTCCCCCGAAAGCCATCTCCCCTCCTTACCCTCTCTCCGTTGTCAGGGACTTCTGCAGCATCAATTATTTTTAGGTTCCCTGCTAACCGATCAGGATAAACAGGAGATCGAATTAACCACATCGCAATTATTCGATCTAGCCAATGCTTTAGGGGAATATAACCATGAAAGCCCCCTAATACCCCCATTAATTCGCCAGAAAACTCGAAAAAATGCCCTGATGTGGACGGGATTAATCGCCTCAGCCCTAATAACTATCGGGGGAATAGCGATCGCATTTTATCAACAGCAACAAGCAGTCAACAATGATTTAACCACCGATCCCAATAGCGCCAAGATTCCCCAACCCTTGCCAACGCTGCCTTTACCCCCCACGGGAACAGCCGCCCCAAACCCGCAGTTACCGGCAAATTTGGGCAATAAAACCCCTTTACCGCCACCGCCACCCGTGGCAACCGTTCCAGCCCCAGTGCGCCCCTCTAGCGTCCCCCTAGTGATTCCGCCGCCCACTTTACCGCCGCCACCAGTCACGGGTTCGCTTCCAAGCGGCACGGCGATCGTAATTGAACCGAATAATCAGAAAATCCCGATTACTGCCCCCCCCGTCACTGGCGCTCAGGGTACAAATGCACTGGTAAATGTTCCCCCCACCACGATGAATCCGACTCCAGCACCGCCAAAATTGCCCAATTTACCGCCTCTAAGCCCTATTAACCCCGAAAATGTCAATTTAGACCCCAAGCCGCCCACAAGCACCGCTAAAGCCCCAGAGACGAACTTACTAGATACAATTCCCCAAGTGGCAGAAACCAGAGAATATTTTCAATCCCGTTGGCAACCGCCGGAAAGTCTCAAGCATACTCTAGAGTACCGTTTGGTCTTAAATCAGGATGGTTCCCTAAAACAGATTATTCCCCTGGGACAGGCGGCGAAAATCTATCTCGATCGCACTAATATGCCGCTGCTCAATCAACCTTTTGTTTCTCCTCTCGATATCTCCGGTAATCCCCAATTGCGTCTGGTGCTTGGTTCCGATGGTACGGTGCGGACTTTTATGGAACAGCAATAAAAAGCTCTCGGCGTGGCTGATGGGCAAAGAGTGAAAAATTAAAAGGTTTCTTAATATTAATTTACAATAATCTCGTCGGCGCTGTCGGGTTGGTTCATTTCCGTTAGGGTTTGCCAACCTGATTGCCAGAGATTCGCGTCTTGCAACTGTTTAGCATTAATCCAGAAGCGGACAGTCGGATCGCAGGAAGCGACTAATTCGGCAAAAACCCATTGACCGCGATTTTGACGATTGACCACTTGAAAATGTCGCCAGCCCCATGTTTTTTGTTTTGCCGTCCATTTTGATCCCAAGAGATGGGGATATTTCTGTTTTTTGGGCATAAAAGTTAAGACATCTGAGTTCGGGATAGGCTAAAACCCTTATATTATCCTATGTCTGCCAACCCGATTTTTTTCCTGGAGCAAGGAGAGGAAAAATTATCGGGGCGCTTAAGTGCGCCCCAGTTTTGGCTAATAACCGCGCCAAACACCAACCAAAACCCCTTGTACTTGTACTTGTTCAGTATTGGCTGTAATTGGTTGATATTTTTGATTGGAGGGTTGGAGAGTGATGATTTCTCCTTCTTGGTAGAAACGCTTTAAAGTAGTGCCGTGGCCTTCGACTCTAGCGGCGACGATTTCCCCATTGGACACCGCTTCATTACCCGTGAGAGAACGCATGATCACTAGATCCCCATCGGCAATATGATCCTCGATCATACTGTCTCCGGAAACGCGCAGGGCATAACAGTCTTGACTGCGTTGCAACAGGTTAGAAAGATCGAGTTTTTCTTCCACATCGGTGAAGGGTTCCACTAAACCACCAGCAGCGATCGCACCTAGAACCGGTAAACCTTGCACTGGTTGTTTGAGAATCCTCAGGGTGCGTGCTTTTCCTTCTGTCCAATCAATATAGCCTTTGGCGCGTAAACGTTCTAAACGGCTTTGAATCGGTGCAGGAGAGCGTAAATTCATCGCTCGCATCATTTGCCGGATGGAAGGGGCGTGTTGAGTAGTGCGAATATACTCAATTAGCCAGTCGTACAACTCCTGTTGCGCTTGAGTAAGGGTTTCGAGGTTAGTCATGATCTATTTTCCTATCCTTGGGTTAAGATAATTTGTACTTTAGTTCATTTGTGTTCAACCTAGTACATCTTAACTTCATCGGCCGACTAAATCAACTGGTTATTAGACCGCTGGCAAAAATCAAAAATTTAGGAAATTAATTCTGCACGATTACTTATCAATTCTCAATATTAATTAATCCCAGTGTCGGTTGCTGGCAAACTCAGCAGCGTATTAAGAAAAAATAACGAATTGCTAGAAAGCCAAGAATCTGGATAATGATCGAGGTGGAGACAGAAAAATCGCTCTACTTAAGCCTGTCTGCCGTAAGCGTCCAATAGTAGATAGGGAGTCAAAAGCGACGCTCAAAGAAGATCCTTCGGTTGTCAGGGAAACGAGAGGATATTTAGTGCGAAATTGAGCCGTAAAAAAACTTAAAATCCCGACAAATATCGTAAAAACTAAGGGGAACACATGACCACAAAAACCTATGCAACCATAGACGGTAACGAAGCTGTTGCACGCGTTGCCTATCGTCTCAGTGAAGTAATCGCTATTTATCCTATCACTCCCTCCTCGCCTATGGGTGAATGGTCCGATAGTTGGGCAGCCGAACGCAGAGCTAATCTCTGGGGAACCATCCCTTCCGTAATCGAAATGCAGAGCGAAGGAGGGGCAGCGGGAACCCTGCACGGAGCGCTACAAACAGGCTCTTTAACTACTACTTTCACTTCCTCCCAGGGATTACTATTAATGCTCCCCAACTTCTACAAAATTGCGGGGGAATTAACCTCTTCAGTGGTTCATGTGGCGGCCCGTGCTTTAGCAGCCCAAGGGTTGTCAATTTTTGGGGATCATAGTGATGTCATGTCTGCCAGAAGTACGGGTTGGGCTATGTTAGCGGCTAATTCCGTTCAAGAAGCTCAAGATCTGGCGGCTATTGCCACGGCTACCACCCTAGAAACCAGGATTCCTTTTCTGCACTTTTTTGATGGGTTTCGTACCAGTCATGAGGTGCAAAAAGTCGAATTAATTAGCGATGAAACTCTCAAAGAACTGATCGATGAAGACCTAATTATTGCCCATCGTCAAAGGGCTTTAACTCCCGATCGACCGGTTTTACGAGGCACGGCACAAAATCCCGATGTTTATTTCCAGGCAAGGGAAAGCGTCAATCCTTTCTATCATGCTTGTCCCGATATCACTCAAAAAATTATGGATCGTTTTGCCCAATTAACAGGACGGCAATACCATCTCTATGAATACCACGGTGCGCCCGATGCCGAAAGAGTGATTATGTTAATGGGATCGGGAGGGGAAACCGTCCATGAAACCGTCGATTATCTCAATCAAAATGGGGCTAAAGTTGGGGTTTTAAAAGTTCGTCTCTATCGTCCCTTTGCCGCCGAAAAATTACTGGCAGCTCTGCCCACCACGGTGAAAAAAATAGCCGTTTTAGATCGCTGTAAAGAACCCGGTGCTGGGGGCGATCCGCTATATTTAGACGTGGTAAATGCCTTTATGGAAGAGTACGAAGGCAAGCTGCCGAAAATTGTGGGAGGACGCTACGGTTTATCTTCCAAAGAATTTACTCCAGCCATGATTGCTGGTATATTTGATAACTTAAGTCTCGACAAACCGAAAAATCACTTCACTATTGGTATCGTTGATGATCTTACCTTTTCCAGTCTGGAATATGACCGCAGTTTTTCCACCGAACCGGACGAAGTAGTGCGGGCGGTTTTCTACGGTTTAGGTTCCGATGGTACGGTGGGAGCTAACAAAAATTCAATTAAAATCATCGGTGAAGATACTGATAATTATGCCCAGGGTTATTTCGTCTATGATTCCAAAAAATCTGGGTCTGTCACCGTTTCTCACCTACGCTTTGGACCCCATCCGATTCGCTCTACCTATTTAATCACCGATGCTAACTTTATCGCCTGTCATCAGTGGGAATTTGTCGAACAATTTGACCTGCTAGAAACCGCTAAATCGAACTCAATTTTTCTCCTGAATAGTCCCTATCCACCGGAGGAGGTATTTAGTCACTTACCCCGCCATCTCCAGCAAACTATCATCGACAAAAATCTGCAAGTTTATACAATTAATGCCACTCAAGTAGCCAAAGAAGCGGGGATGGGCAGTCGGATTAATACCGTGATGCAGGTGTGTTTCTTTGCCCTAGCGGGGGTTTTGTCGCGGGAAGACGCGATCGCACAAATCAAAAAAGCCATCCGCAAGACCTACGGCAAGAAAGGGGAAGAAATCGTGCAGATGAACATCAAAGCTGTGGATTCTGCCCTAGAACACCTCTATCAAGTGCCAATTCCCGCCACTGTCACCCCGGAAGCTTTGCAATTAAGACCTCCGATTCCCGACACTGCACCCGCTTTCGTCCGAGAAGTCCTCGGCAAAATTATCGCCCGTCACGGGGAGGAATTGCCCGTTAGCGCCCTTCCCAACGATGGTACTTACCCCACCGCCACTAGCCAATGGGAAAAACGCAATATTGCCCAAGAAATCCCCGTTTGGGATGCAGATGTCTGTGTTCAGTGCGGTAAATGCGTTCTCGTTTGTCCCCACGCCGTTATTCGCTCGAAAGTCTATGATGAGGCCGAATTAGCCACAGCCCCGGAAACCTTTAAAGTCGCTAATGCCAAGGATCACGACTGGAAAGGGCTAAAATTCACCATCCAAGTGGCCGCCGAAGATTGTACCGGTTGCGGTATCTGCGTTGATGTTTGCCCCGCTAAAAACAAATCGCAACCGCGTCTAAGAGCGATTAATATGGCTCCCCAATTGCCCCTGCGGGAACAGGAACGAGTTAACTGGGATTTCTTCCTTAATTTGCCTAATCCAGACCGATCAAGCCTAAATCTCAATAAAATTAACCATCAGCAAATGCAGGAACCTCTCTTTGAGTTTTCCGGCGCTTGTGCCGGTTGTGGTGAGACTCCCTACGTTAAATTAGTCAGTCAGCTATTCGGCGATCGCATGATAGTGGCTAATGCCACCGGTTGTTCATCTATCTACGGAGGTAATTTACCGACAACACCCTGGGCAGTTAATGCCGAAGGTCGCGGTCCGGCCTGGTCGAATTCCCTCTTTGAAGATAATGCCGAATTTGGCTTAGGATTCCGAGTTTCCATCGATAAACAGGCAGAATTTGCCGCAGAACTGTTAGCAACCCTCGCTAGTGAAATCGGAGAAAGTCTAGCGGCAGATATTCTCAATTGTCACCAAGTGGATGAAGCAGAAATTTACGAACAACGGCAACGGGTAGAGGCCCTAAAATCCCGTTTAGGGCAATTAACCCCGACCACGCAGGTGAAAATGTTGTTATCCGTGGCCGATTATCTGGTCAAGAAAAGCGTCTGGATTGTCGGGGGTGACGGTTGGGCCTACGACATCGGTTATGGTGGCTTAGATCACGTTTTAGCCAGTGGTCGCAATGTGAATATTTTGGTTATGGATACGGAAGTTTACTCGAATACGGGCGGCCAGGCCTCGAAAGCTACTCCTCGGGCCGCCGTAGCTAAATTTGCTTCTGGTGGCAAACCGGGACCGAAAAAAGACCTCGGTTTAATGGCCATGACCTACGGTAACGTCTATGTGGCCAGCGTGGCTATGGGGGCAAAAAACGAGCAAACTATCAAAGCTTTCCTAGAAGCGGAAGCTTACAACGGGCCATCGTTAATTATCGCCTATTCTCACTGTATTGCTCACGGGATCAACATGACCACCGCCATGAACCATCAAAAAGAAGTGGTGGAAAGCGGTCGCTGGTTAATGTACCGTTATCATCCCGATTTAGCTAAAGAAGGCAAAAATCCCCTACAATTGGACAGCCGTGCGCCTAAGCTTACCGTAGCGCAAACTCTCTACTCGGAGAATCGCTTTAAGATGTTGGCCACCAGTAAGCCGGAGGAAGCTAAACGTCTGCTCAAAGAAGCACAAGCAGATGTGGATACGCGCTGGCAAATGTATCAGTATTTAGCAGCAAAAGGTACAGGGAGCAACGAATAGTTATGAATCTACACACTACCTACATGGGTTTACAATTGCGATCGCCGCTAGTCATCGGTGCGGCCGCACCCTTGAGCGAGGATATCGACAATATCAAGAGAATGGAAGACTTTGGGGCCGCTGCCGTGGTTTTACACTCCTTTTTCGAGGAGCAGATTAAACACGAAAGACTGGCTTTACACCATCATTTTACCCACGGAGCCGAGAGTTTTGCGGAAGCTTTGACTTATTTTCCCGAACCGGAGGTTTTTCACGTTGGTTCCGACGAATATCTCAACCATATTCGCAAAGCCAAAGAAATGGTCGATATTCCCATTATTGCCAGTCTCAACGGTGAGACCTCTGGGGGATGGTTGGAGTATGCCATTCAAATTCAACAAGCGGGCGCTGATGCTTTGGAGTTGAATGTTTATTATGTTCCCAACGACCTGGAATTAACCGGAAATCACGTCGAACAAAACTATATTGATATCCTCAAAATTGTCAAATCGGAGGTATCGATTCCCGTCTCGATGAAGTTAAGTCCCTACTTTAGCAATACGGCCAATATGGCTAAACAATTAGCGGAAGCAGGGGCCGATGGGTTGGTATTATTTAACCGTTTCTATCAGCCGGATATCGACTTAGAAACCTTAGATGTTCACCCCAATATTATCCTCAGTAATCCCCAAGCAATGCGTTTACCCCTGCGCTGGATTGCCATGCTTTACGGTCGTGTAGCGACGGATTTTGCCGCTACCAGTGGTATTCATAACGCCATCGACGTGATCAAAATGATGATGGTGGGGGCAAAAGTGACTATGTTAGTTAGTGTTTTATTACGCCACGGTTTGGAGGAAATTATCAAGATCGAACAGGGTTTATTGCATTGGTTGGAAGAAAATGAGTATGAATCGATCGAGCAGTTAATTGGCAGTATGAGTCAAATGAATTGCCCAGATCCCACTGCTTTTGAACGGGTACAGTACATGAAAGCTCTGCAAAGTTACGAACCTGTTTGGAAACGTTTTCAAACCACCAGCAAATAAAAGTGGGAAATGGGGAGCTTTTTTCAGTGATCAGTAAACAGTAAACAGTAATCAGTAAACAGTGAACTGAAAACTTAAGTAGATAGGCGTTAAAAATTATCAGACACCCCCCTTATCAAGGGGGGATTAAGGGGGCATCTGCACCCCCCTTATCAAGGGGGGATTAAGGGGGGATCGAACCTAAAATCCATTTTTAATTTAATTATAACCAGCTACTTAACTGAAAACTGAACACTTACATCTGATCACTGGTAACTGATAACTGATAACTGACAAAAAAATCCTGGAGGATATAACCATGAACGAGAATCAAAGGAAAAAAATCGGTATTCTGACCAGTGGTGGCGATTGCCCGGGGTTAAATGCGGTAATTCGTGCCGTGGTGAAAGCATCAAAACTCAAGGGTTGGGATGTGTACGGCATCCCCTACGGGACCGACGGTTTTATGCAGATTGCCGAGGGAAAATATCACGCCCAAGATTTGATCCTGACTCAGCATGGCTATAACCTGCCAGGGGTCTTGAAAGGATTAGACGTTTTGCAGTTCCTTAGTGGTAGTATCTTGGGTTCTTTGAGCAAAGGACATCCCGAAAACCCAGAAATTGCCACGAAAATCCTGCAAGGATACGAAATGCTGGGATTAGATGCCCTGATCGTCGTCGGGGGCGATGGGAGCATCGATATCATCTACGATCTCGCCCAGAAAGGCAATTGGAATATTATCGCGGTTCCCAAAACCATCGATAATGACGTTCCCTATACGGAATGGGCAGTCGGTTTTACCACTGCCGTCGATATCGTTACTCAAGCTTTGTATGATCTCACCTTTACCGCCGCTAGTCACGAAAGGGTGATGATTGTGCAGGTGATGGGTAGAGATGCCGGTCATCTAGCTCTTCATGCCGGAATTGCCGGGGGGGCCGATGCGATTTTTATTCCCGAATTAACCCCGGCTCTCACTCCCGAAATTATCGACGGTTGTTGTCGTCATTTGGCACAATTACGCGCTCAAGGTCGTCAATTTGCTCTTATTGTAATTTCTGAGGGGGTTAAAAACGAAGATAACCAAAAAGAGAAGTATATTGCCGATTATTTAGAAAAATTAATATTTGACAAAACTCGCTCTTTGTGCGTTACCGATCCCGTCTTCTGTTATCTCAATTCCATGGATGTGCGGGCCATGTCTTTGGGACACCTGCAAAGAAGTCGTCCTCCTTTGGCCATGGATCGACTGTTAGCCACGGCTTTCGGCATTAAGGCCGTAGAATTAATTGAACAGGGAAAACTCGATCGCGTGGTGATTTGGCGCGGGGGACAAGTGCGTAGTTTGCCCCTGAAACCGGTGATCAAAATTATCAAACAATGTCATCAAGAGCATCGCTGTGCCTATCCCGTGGATCCTAATGGTTTTATCGTCAAAACAGCCCGTTCTTTGGGAATTTACCTAGGGGAAAATCCCACGACCGAGACGGCAGTAGTTCCGCAAGCTGTGGAGGTGTTGGTTTAGTTATAATAAAGCGAGAAGGGTTGCTCATACTTTCTCGCTTTGTTAATTGGTTAAGATTAGGCATTTCTAAACGCTACAATTACGGGAGATACTGACAGCTACTGTCGAAATAAAGAAACTTTTTAAAAGAGTGTAATTAGGGCTTGCTGAATAAATGTGAAATATAGACGAGGTAAGGGTTTTAGGGGCCTATTTTGCGAAACAGGTGCAAGATTTTGAGAGAATCGTGGTTGAAAACCTTGCATCTTCGGGGCGAAGCATTCGGGCATAACCTATCGCTGAAACCGTAGATTTCCTATCCGAATGCTTCGCCCCTACTTTTTCAGCCAGCCCTAATTAATTTTCTGAGCATAAACTTTTATCATTATAAACCCGAACTGTATATCCTTCTCAACCCGACGAATCAAATTCTTTTCTGTCAAATTTGTGGCTTTTCTCGCGAAACAGGTGCAAAATTTTGAGAGAATCGTCGTTCAAAACCTTGCGTCTTCATCGGTCCGCGTCCTGTAGGGGCGAAGCATTCGGGCAATAACCTATCGGTGAAACCAGAGATTTTCTATCCGAATGCTTCGCCCCTACTTTTTCAGCCAGCCCTAATTAATTTTCTGAGCATAAACTTTTATTATCGGCCCGCGTCCTGTAGGGGCGAAGCATTCGGGCAATAACCTATCGGTGAAACCAGAGATTTTCTATCCGAATGCTTCGCCCGTACTTTTTCAGCAAACCCTACATAAAGACTTCTACTATCAGTAATGAGGTTATAAGATTGAACTATTGGACAAGCTTCAATGAGATGTCTAATCTCTTGAAAATAGTCATTAATCAACAAATTCTATCTCCTCAATTTCTTCTTTGTCTTGCAGTAAAGCTTCTAGCATCCAAGCTTCTCCCATCCATTCATCAAAGTCTAAGGTATGCTGCAATTCATTGTTTTCAAATCGTCTGAGAAATTCTTGTGTCTGCATTTGATACTTATTTTCAAAAAAAGTTATTCGTTCTTGGGTGCGCTTAATTCCTTCTTGAAGTTCTTGCAGTCTTTCGGTTAATGCGTCTTCAATAAATTTTTTTAAGGAGTTTAGATGTTTAGAACTCAGTTTTACTTCAGCCATAATGCTTCCGAGTTGATAATCGCTGCTGTTTGCCATTCGTCAGTCCATCCTAATTCTAGTTCATCTACTGCTAAAAAAGCTTGGGCGAGTTCTTCTGCTTCTTGTTGTTGTCGCCATTGTTGTAAAATTGAGGCGATGAAAATGCTTTTATCTTCTACTTTCTGGTCTAGGTAATTAACCAGTTTATCGGGTAAAAAAATGGAGATTTTAGCCATGGTTATCTCTTTGGCTATTTGACTCTAATATAGACTATTTTGATTGAGCTAAAATAACAGAATTAAGGGGGAAAGATTCAGTTTCTAAACGAGTTAAATCAACAATTTGACTAGCTTGATCAATATCAATTCCAACTAATTTTCCTTCGCTATCAAAATCTAAAACGATATCAGGGGCGATTTCTTGAGAATCGGTGCTTGTTTTTTCTGATAGGCTAATGTATAGAGAATCGGTTTCAGGATAATAACTAAATTTCATTTTTTACTCCTTAAAGTTACGATCTGGGAAGGCGTTATGAATGGTTTCTCCATCATCTAGAGTGACAACTCGCAAGTATTTTCCTAATTCGGGAATGTATAACCAATGACGAATGCGTCCATTTGGTTCTATTTCTCGTCTAACTGGATTCTGGATAGCCTGTTGACACCATTCTCGCTTAAGATAGGGTCTTTTGACCAAGACTTGTTCTTCAAAGTAGCGGGTAGTTTTCATTCATCATTTTTCTGATCTATTCCTTCTATCATAATTTTAACGAAATTTAGATAAATTTCCCCAGATACTAAATTCTCCCCCCTTTTTAAGCTATCCATTAGTCGGAGCTTTCTTAACAAAAAGAGAAGAAACTTAAAAAAAGGGGAAACGATTGATAGGTATAGTTTTGAAAGAAGGAATCAAGGTGGAGGTAAGCAAAAAAATGGAGAAATGGGCAGCCCAAGAATT
>NZ_JADBTX010000033.1:0-54285 GCF_020245945.1 Microcystis sp. M015S2 | reverse complement strand
GAGTCAGAAGCCAGTAGTCGGTCGTCAGGAGAATTAAGAATGAGCATTAATCAATTAAATGCTCTATTTAGGGATTTTATGCAATTTTATGTCTATTTTTCTCATTTTTGCACTCTCAAAAATTAATTATGCAAGAACTCTATTATCGATAGCTAATGAGAATAAACTGCAAAAAAACTCTGCACCCATCCGCAAAAGCAACAGAAAGAGTGCAAAAATTAAGACAGGAATATTGGGATAAAAGTCTAGATGTGGATAATGAATTTTTGATGGGTCTGATTTCCTACTAGGCTTTAGGTCTTAAATAAACTAGAGACTGTTGCCAAATTAAAGTGGGTTTATCGTAGTGATCAACTAGGTATAGACAGTTAACATCTTGCCAAAGGATGCGACCAACGAGCAGATCATCGGTGCTTAACTTAATTTCTACTTCCCGTTTCTCTTGAATATAGCTCTGTACTTGTTTGACACTCGGCAGACCAGGATCGAATTGAGACATAATAAGTTTATCGATGAGGTGTTCATCCTCTATTATTCCTGTTGAGCAGCTTTTATTGACGATGAAAATCCCCTTTACCAAATATCAAGGCCTGGGCAATGATTTTATTTTGATAGATAACCGTCACAGTCCCGAACCCCTGATCACAGCGGAAATGGCCGTGGCTATGTGCGATCGACATTTTGGCATCGGTGCCGATGGCGTGATTTTTGCGCTTCCTGGCCAAGCGGAAACCGACTACACCATGAGAATTTTCAACTCCGATGGTTCAGAACCGGAGATGTGTGGTAACGGTATTCGCTGTCTAGCCCAATTTATCGCCCGTTTAGAGGCTAACAACGCCATTGGCCGCACCTATCGCATTCATACTCTAGCAGGAACTATCATTCCCCGTTTAGAAGCCAATGAACAGGTAACGGTCGATATGGGGCCGCCGCAACTCCTCGGCCGTGAAATCCCCACCACCTTGGTCAAGGGGTCAGAAAAAGTCCTCGCGGTTCCCCTAGAGGTAGAGGGTAAAGATTGGTTAGTTACTTGCGTTAGTATGGGTAATCCCCACTGTGTCACTTTTGTGGATGATCTCGCCTCTATTCCCCTAGAAACTATCGGGCCAAAATTCGAGCATCACCCGGTTTTTCCCCAGCGGACTAATGTGGAGTTCGTGGAGGTAATCGCGCCAGATTATATGAAGATGCGTGTCTGGGAAAGAGGAGCGGGAATTACTCTCGCTTGCGGCACCGGTGCTTGTGCTGTGGTAGTGGCGGCCGTGTTAACGGACAAATGCGATCGCATCTGTACCGTGGAACTCCCCGGTGGTTGTCTTCAGATTCACTGGTCCCAAACCGATAACCGGGTTTACATGACAGGTCCTGCTAAAGCTGTTTTTGAGGGCATTTATGCTATCTGAATCACCCCGTCTGGACGGGGACTGAACTCCCCGAACAGCGCGACGGGATTGTTAATTCTTAGAGACTGGTAATCCAAGCAATGATTCCTTTACCGGTTAACAATTCAATGGCTAAAAGAGAGACAAAGCCAATCATAGCTAGTCTGCCATTCAATTTTTCGGCGTTTTTGGTAAAACCGAGACCGCTGGAACTATCAACGTACATTTTCGGTTCGACAGCAAAATTATTCAGTCTTCCTTGTTCTTCGGTGGTGTAGCCGCGGGCAGTCATGGGGAGGCTCCTTTTGTATGCTTGTGTTAAGAAGTGTAACACATTGTTAAGTTATGTTGCAAATTTTAACAAAAAATTTTTGGGGACTCAGAAAACCTCGATCGGGTAGGCTGTCAGGGTAGTGCTATAGTTCTATCTCCTCTGGGTTTATCGATGAAATTTTGCCTTTTTCTTGACAAATTAGTCAGATTGTGGTACCAAAGAGGTATAAACTCGATCGCCTAATCAGGGAAAAGACAAAAACTATCTTAAGGTCGCCAGAGGAGTCCCGTTAAACCGTGCAGGAGTTAGCGGGGGATAAATTGCCACCAAAAGCGAACCCGACCCTAGAGAGTCAACTTACCTTGAGTGGAGATGCGCCGAATGGGTAAGTGTGGGGAGAATAGGTAAAAACCACTAGGAAAAACCTGAATAGAATCTTAATATATAGAGTGCCTAGTAGCCGTAACGATTGCGCTCACTGTTTTTGTAAATTCTATGGCAGAGATTAGCCCAGAGATCAACCTCATGCAGATAGCGACTATACTCAACCAATATCGATTTGAAATGAGAGGATATAAAGCGCAAGAATTAATCGAGCGCTGGTTGCCCACCTATTCGCTAAATTGGATTCGCATGGCGATTTTAGAGGCACTCTATCAGGGACGTTACAAAGTCATTTCGGTGGAGGAAATTCTCAAAATTTGGCACCGTCGCGGCCATCCTACCTTTCATTTTACGGGGGAATTCGAGCGCTTGGTTTGTAAAAACTTGCCAGATTCCCAGTTAAATGGCAAAAAACCAGTATTTATCCCTCAACAGGAACAGGTCAATATACTTTCTCCCACCCTTGAGCGGCCTTGTCCAGAGCCACAAGCGGAAGCCACAAGTGAAGATTCTTTACTCAACTTAGAAACTTCTCTTTTTAATGATCCTCGCAAAGGTATGAGTAATGTGGAGGAATTATTCTCGCAGTTAACCCCGGAAACGCCCAAATTCCCCGAATTAGAATCATTGCCTAAATCGCCTAACGGTCATGGAACTAGGGAGAATTTTCCAGCTAATTTTAAGCCAGTAATCGATGAGTTTATCCCTTTGTTAGACCCTTCGGAATTATATCCCAAATTAAAAGCTGTGGCTCGCTCACAGTCTAAGTAGGGTTGGCTGAAAAAGTTTTTCGTGGGGACAGGGTGTGGGGTGTTAGGTGTGGGGTGGTGGGGTACTGACACCAATTAATTGCCCGCCCTCAAGAAAAAAAAATCGCCCTGACGATTAAAATAGAGTTAACTTTTCCCCTCAAGGCTCTGCTCAATTAACTAAATTATGACATCCTCCTATTTTGGTCTAGAAACCGAAGAAAATAAACTAATTAACTCTAATAATCTTTCGTTCGCCGCTTCTCTTGGTATTCATGCCCTACTTTTAGCGATTATCTTACCTAATTTCCTCAATAATCCAGCGCAGGAGCCAAAAAAGGATTTACGCAACGTCAATCTGATTGAATTGAATCCTCTAGAGCAGTCACGTCTTCCCAGTCTTGACTCCTCCCTGTCCAGCTTACCCGGACTGCCTAACCTCAATTCGTCTTCTTCCTCTTTGCCTCCTCTCCCCCCCATGGACGGCATCCATAACAGCACCTTACCTCCTTTACCCTCGGTTTCTTCCCTTCCCCCTTTACCTTCCTTACCTGCTTTACCTCCCCTCTCCTCTTTACCCTCCGTCAATATCTATTCTCCTCCCGTGGCATCTATCCCCTCTCCGGGTAGATTACCGATTCCTCGCAATTTTCCCACTTCTACCCCCAGTTTACCTAGTCCTCCTGCTGTTCCCACCCTGTCAGAGAATAACAATCTGCCTAGGGAGACTAATAACCAACAGATGCCGCCTTACTTTGATCCCTACCAAGATAATCTAACTTTAGATAGATTGCGAAAATCGCCCCTTAGTGCATCGCAACAGGCACAGCAACAATTAAACAATTCCTTGGCCCGCACGTCGGAGCCGAATGGTCAATCGCCCCTCGATGAACAACGTCGTCAACAATTAATGTGGGAAATGCGGGAACGTTTGCGCTCCCTGGAGGCGGACAAAAGCAATACCAGTAACGAGGAGGCCATGAGAAATCAGGTGGATTGGCTGGCCAGAGTCCAAAAAACTAATCCTAACGCCTTAAATGAATTAAATCAGCCCAATCAAGGCAGCAGAGGCATAACTACCGTCAATTTGACTGGTAATTATCCCGCCACGGCTTGTTCCCGTCAATTAGCGGGGACGGCGGTTTATGGGGTGACGGTGGATGCCCAAGGCCGCCTCAGCAGTGAACCCCAGTTAATTAAAAGTGCTGGCTTCCCGATTTTCAATCAACAGGCGGCTGGGGAAGTGAGATCAACTCGTTTTAATAATCCCAGTGGTGAGTCGAGAATCTATCAGGTGCGAGTCAGTTTTGCCCCTAACCCGGAAGTGTGCCGAGGCGCGATCGCTAATCCCCCAAAACCGGAGGGTAGTAACCTCAATACGCGTAACTCCCCCCCTGTAACGCCAGCAATTGAAACCCCGCTTCGTCCCAATCAACCGCCGCAACCCGCCGTTAGCCCCCAACCGGATAACGTCAAGCCGCCCGAAACCACAGGGACAAATCCACCCCAAACCCAGCCAGAACCGCCCAAAGAAGCGATAATCGAAGAAAAAGCCCCAGACACTCCTCCCCAAACCCCCGCTCTCAATCAGCCGGAGGTTTCCCCCGCTAGTCCCCCCACTAGCCAAAATCCTCAACCCGTCAGCGAGGAAGCCTTGCCCCCCGGTCCGCCGGCGTCCGCTAAAACTGAACCAGAAAGTTAGGCCTTTTCAGTTATCAGTTATCAGATGTGAGTTTTAGGTTTACTGATTACTGAAAAAAACTCTCATCTTCCTAGTCAATGATTCGATCCCCCCTTAATCCCCCCTTAATAAGGGGGTGCCGATCCCCCCTTAATCCCCCCTTAATAAGGGGGGCATCTGATAATTTTTAACGGCTACCTACTTATTTTTACTTAAATGATTTCCACTTCCCAAATCCCCGATTCTTTTGTCTCACCTTGCCGTCGCGCCTCGGTTAGTCGTACTACCAAAGAAACCGATGTAGAGGTGACGATCGATCTTGATGGTAGCGGCAATTGTCGCGCCCAGACAGGAATTCCCTTTCTCGATCATATGTTGCAGCAAATCGCCTCCCACGCTGCGATCGATCTCGATGTACGCGCCACCGGAGATCTAGAAATTGATGACCATCACACCAATGAAGACGTGGGAATCACCCTTGGACAAGCTTTACTGCAAGCTTTGGGGGACAAAAAAGGGATCGTCCGTTTCGGGCATTTTGTCGCCCCTCTCGATGAAGCTTTAGTACAGGTTGCCCTCGATTTTTCCGGTCGTCCCCACCTCAGTTATGGTCTAGAAATTCCCACCCAAAGAGTGGGAACCTACGATACTCAGCTAGTGCGGGAATTTTTCGTTGCTTTGGTCAATCACAGTCAAATGACCCTACATATTCGCCAATTAGACGGGATTAATTCCCATCATATTATTGAGGCTACTTTTAAGGCTTTTGCCCGGGCGATGAGTATGGCCATAGCGATCGATCCCCGTCGCGCCGGTATAATTCCCAGTTCTAAGGGAGTTTTATAGAAGCGCTGCTTAACCCGAATTAACGTTAGCTTAGAAGCCCATAATTTGAGCCACTTGCGTTAATTCGGGAGCAATCCCAGATTTTAGTTGGTTATTGCTGTGTTTTACCGCCGAATCTGGGTCTTTTAGTCCATTTCCCGTTAAAACACACACTACGGTGGCCCCATCGGGAACCTGTTGATGCACTTTTAATAATCCTGCCACAGAAGCGGCGCTGGCAGGTTCACAGAAAACCCCCTCTTGGCCCCCTAAAATCCGATAGGCTGCCAATATTTCCTCATCGCTGACCGCGTGAAATTGCCCTTGACTAGCGTGACTAGCGGCCCAAGCTTTTTCCCAGTTAGCGGGGTTGCCGATACGGATAGCCGTGGCCAGGGTTTCGGGATGGTCAACCGGTTGTTTAGAGATAAAAGGGGCGGCCCCGGCGGCCTGAAAACCCATCATTTTCGGCAGTCGGTCACATTTGCCTATCTGGTGATACTGACAGAATCCCATCCAATAGGCGCTAATATTGCCCGCATTACCCACGGGAATACATAACCAGTCGGGGGCATTACCCAAGACATCGACAATCTCGAAAGCAGCAGTTTTTTGACCCTCTAAACGGTAGGGATTGACGGAATTGACTAAAGTTACGGGATAATTTTCTGATAGTTGGCGGACAATCTTGAGGGCATCATCAAAGTTGCCATTGATAGCGATGACTTCGGCTCCGTACAATAAAGCTTGGGCTAATTTTCCTAAGGCCACATAACCGTCGGGGATAATCACAAAGGCCCGCATCCCGGCTCTTCTTGCATAGGCTGCCGCCGCCGCCGAGGTGTTGCCGGTACTGGCACAAATCACCGCTTTTGCCCCTTCTTCTTTAGCTTTCGAGATGGCCATGGTCATGCCCCGGTCTTTAAAGCTGCCGGTGGGATTTAAACCATCATATTTGACAAAAACCTTGACATCGCGCCCGATTTGTGCTGAGAGATAGGGGGCGGGGATCAGGGGTGTATTGCCTTCTAGGAGGGTAATTACAGGGGTGTTACTGCTTACGGGCAGAAATTGGCGATATTCTTCGATCAAACCGCGCCAGCCGCCGATAGACGAGGATTTAGTGGGTGATTGGGGGATCGATCGAGAAATAATTGTCATAGCCTTAAGGATACAGATTTGATTAGATGGCCCAGTCTCCTATTTTATCCAATAAGCAGTCCAAAAAATTAATCTCGATCGCCCTATTGGGATTCATGGGGTTTAAAACAGGGATGCGGGGAGATAAAAGGCAATAACAGCAAATAAATGGGCTTTTAGGCAAAAAATTGTTATTTTATCGCTATAAATCTGATTTTTTGCTCTTTTTGTCTTTCAGAGGTTGATTTAATTAGGGTTTACTGAATAAATCTAAAAACCTTCTGAAAATCGGTAAAACCCCACACCAACCAACAAAGTTTTTCAGCAAACCCTAATTAGTAGTAGTGCCAGATTAATTTCTTAGCTAGGATAGGCAAGAGGCAGCTGGAAGAAATTCTCCTGTCTCCTGTCACGGCTGCTGGCAGTAAGTAATTTTGCTGGCATCTGATATTCAAACTCAAGCAACTATGTGTCAACTTCTAGGCATGAATTGTAATGTCCCCACGGATATCTGTTTTTCCTTTGAGGGATTTTGTGCGCGGGGAGGAAAAACCGACGAACATCGAGACGGTTGGGGAATCGCTTTTTTTGAGGGTTTAGGTTGTCGAACTTTTATTGATGTTCAACCCTCGATCGCTTCTCCGATTGCGGAATTAATTAAAAACTATCCCATCCATTCTACCAATGTTATCGCCCATATTCGCAAAGCCACCCAAGGAGAAATTAAACTAGAAAACTGTCATCCTTTTCGGCGGGAATTGTGGGGAAAATATTGGGTTTTTGCCCATAATGGTCATTTAGAAAATTTCTCACCTCCTGCGGGAGATTTTTATCAACCGGTTGGGGAGACGGATTCGGAAAAAGCTTTCTGTTTAATTCTTAATATCCTGCGAGAGACTTTTCCCCAGGGCAAACCTTCCCTAGAACAACTTCATCAAGTCCTAAAAACTATAACAAACTCTATCGCTTGTCAAGGAATTTTTAATTATCTTTTATCCGATGGTGAACATTTTTTTGCCCATTGTTCAACAAAATTAAGCTATATAATCCGGCAATATCCTTTTGCCGCTGCTCATTTAATTGATGAAGATGTTAGCGTTGATTTTCAAGCTTTAGCTCGTCCGGGCGATCAAGTAGCAATTATTGCCACTACTCCCTTAACTGATAATGAAGTTTGGACAGCGATTAATGCAGGAGAATTATTAGTTTTTCAGGAGGGCGCACCAATTTTAAGTTAATCTTACCAGTTGTCACTTTGTCGAGATTTTTCTAAATCAATTAACTGAGTTTTTAGCCCTAACCAATCTAATTGATTGGTTAGGCAATCTGACCTGATTTTTCCCGCTTCTAGATAAATAACTCTCTCGGCAAATTCCTCTAAAAAATCCAGTTGATGATTGACCATAATTATCGTCATTGAACTTTGATTATTTAATACTTCTAATAACCTGTTGGCCGTGCCTGTATCCAGAGCAGAGGTGGGTTCATCTAATAACAGTATGCTCGGTTCTAACAGCAAGACTCTGGTAATTGCCACCAATTGTCTTTGTCCTAAAGATAATTCTAACTCCCCGCGTTCAAACCACTGTTGAGGAATTTTTAATAGAGATGTCCAACGGTCAATTCTCTGATTAATTTCCGCAGGGTTAAGTTTTTTTAATTGCAAAGGATAAGCGAGAGCCTCTCGAACGTTCATTCCTAATAACTTTGACTCTTGTAGCAATAAAACTATCTGTTGTCTCAGGGAAATAACTGGTATTTCCTTAATCGATTTACCGTGAAAATAAATATTTCCCGTGCTGGGTTCCTGCAAACGATTTAACAATCGTAAAAGAGTCGTTTTTCCTGCCCCAGATGCTCCGACAATAGCTAACTTTTCTCCTTGCTTGATGCTAAAATTAATATCTTCTAACAGATAAGCACTGCCCCGTCGGATAGCTAAATTTACTTGCTGTAGTTCTAAAATCAAGATCGGTCTTTTCCTTACTTAGTTCAAATTTATTATATAATGAAAATAGCCCAATGAGTTCGGCAGGTATTCCCCATGGTTAGTCAAGTTAACAAAAACGAGATTATCTATCCTGAGAGCGACGGTAAACCGATGGCAGATAATACTAAACAATTTAACTGGATAGTGACGATTAAGCAGAATATCGACTGGTTATATATCGATGATCCCCAGGTATTTGTAGCGGGGGATCTGTTGTGGTATCCCGTGGAAGGCCAGCCGAAAATTGCCGCCGCTCCTGATACGATGGTAGTATTTGGCAGACCGAAAGGCGATCGAGGTTCCTATAAACAATGGCAAGAGGATAATCTTGCTCCTCAAGTCGTCTTTGAGATTCTTTCTCCCAGTAATACCTCCATCGAAATGGCCAAAAAATTGCTATTTTATGATCGCTATGGAGTCCAAGAATACTACGTCTATGATCCCGATGATAATAGTCTAGAAGCTTGGCAGCGAATTGGTGACAGTTTAGACAGTGTTAGTGAGGTTAATAATTGGGTGAGTCCTCGTTTAGGAATTCGTTTTGACTTAACCGACGAGTTAAAAATTTATCGTCCTGATGGTACTCAATTTTTGTCCTACAGCGAAATTAATCAACTACTGGAGCAGGAAAAGCAACGGGCTGAAAATGAACGACAACGGGCTGAAAATGAACGCCAACGGGCAGAACAGGTCAATCAGCAGTTAGTAGAAATGGAGGCAAAACTGCAAAAATATCGTCAACTTTTTGGGGAATTACCTAACTAGGGTTTGCGGCAAAAAGTTTTTCGGTGGGGGCAGGGTGTGGGGTGTGGGGTGTAGGGTTTTACCCATTTTCAGGGAAAAAGTGCCTAAATTTCCCCCCCGATCACCCCAAGGTCTGGCACTTTTGGCTTTCAAAAAGGTCTAAAAGTTTTATCCAACAAGGTTTTTAGATTTATTTAGCCAGCCCTAACTAAAATGTTAACTAGCGACGGGAGTATAACAAAAAAAAAGAGGACTGGTTAGTCCTCTTAACAAGATTAGTTTTCGCTAAATGTTAAACACAGAATGATTGCCAGGCCTAGTAGGCTAGACCCATACTGCGGGTGGTTTCTGCTCCGAGATAAACCCGAATGCTTAGGAAATCCGTCGGACAAGCCGTTTCGCAACGTTTACAACCAATACAGTCTTCCGTGCGGGGGGAGGAGGCAATTTGGGCAGCTTTACAGCCATCCCAGGGAACCATTTCCAGCACGTCGAGGGGACAAGCCCGAACGCATTGGGTGCAACCGATACAGGTATCGTAAATTTTAACGCTATGAGACATTGAATTATGACTCCTTACCGAGTGTTCTCCATGTTAAATTTCGGGTTTATCGGTTAGTTTACCTTACAGCGATCTGTTCATCGCTCGATCGGTGACATAACTTTAAACTCTGTAACACTTGGGGCAAAATGGCGATCGCTAGTCAGGGATCGGGCAATTCTAAAATAGCCTTAAAGAATTGCTTGCCGGGGTTACGCGGGGAACCGAAAAAGGTAATCTGGATCGCAAGATAATTTATTTCGTTTGCCATTATGACAGAAATAGCGATCGAATCGATCCTACAGGAAAATCGGCTGTTTCCCCCCAGTGCCGAATTTTCCCAGAATGCCACCATTAAAAGCTTTGAAGAATACCAGCAACTCTACGCCAAAGCCAAGGCCGATCCCCCGGCTTTTTGGTCCCAATTAGCTGAAAAAGAACTACATTGGTTTGAAAAATGGTCAGAGACTCTTGACTGGCAGCCCCCCTTTGCTAAATGGTTCGTCAACGGCAAGATTAATATTTGTTACAACTGTATTGACAGACATCTCACCACCTGGAGACGTAATAAAGCCGCCATCATCTGGGAAGGAGAACCGGGGGACAGCCGCACCATTACCTATGAACAGCTACACCGAGAAGTGTGCCAATTTGCCAACGCTTTAAAGGAATTAGGCGTGAAAAAAGGCGATGTGGTCGGAATTTATCTGCCGATGATTCCCGAGGCGGCCATCGCCATGTTAGCCTGTGCCAGAATTGGTGCGCCCCACAGTGTAGTTTTTGGGGGATTTAGTGCCGATGCTTTGCGCGATCGTCTTAATGATGCGGCTGCTAAGGTGGTAATCACTGCCGATGGTGGTTTCCGCAAGGATAAAGTCGTTGCCCTCAAGGAACAGGTAGATCTGGCTCTAGCCGATAATAGCGCCCCCAGTGTGGAAAAAGTTCTCGTTGTCCAGCGCAGCAAGGAACCCATCAATATGGTTGCCGATCGCGATTACTGGTGGCATGATCTACAAAAACAGGTATCTGCTAACTGTCCGGCCGAACCCATGGATAGCGAAGATATGTTATTTATCCTCTACACCAGTGGTTCCACCGGCAAACCGAAAGGAGTCGTCCACACCACCGGCGGTTATAATCTCTACACCCATGTCACCTGCAAATGGATTTTTGACCTGAAAGACACCGATGTTTACTGGTGTACTGCCGATGTGGGTTGGATTACCGGCCATAGTTATATCGTTTACGGACCGCTTTCCAATGGTGCAACCACGGTAATGTATGAAGGGGTTCCCCGTCCCTCTAATTTAGGCTGTTTTTGGGATGTAATCGAGAAATATCGCGTTAATATCTTTTATACTGCCCCCACTGCTATCCGCACTTTTATCAAAATGGGTGAAGATATCCCCAATAGCCGGGATTTATCCTCTTTGCGCTTACTGGGAACCGTGGGAGAGCCGATTAACCCAGAAGCGTGGATGTGGTATCACCGAGTTATCGGTAAAGAAAAATGTCCGATTGTCGATACTTGGTGGCAAACGGAAACCGGGGGGATTATGATTACTCCCCTACCCGGGGCAATTGCCACCAAACCGGGGTCAGCAACCCTACCTTTCCCCGGTATTATGGCCGAAGTGGTGGACTTAGACGGTAATCCCGCCCAAGCGAATGAGGGGGGTTATCTGGTGGTCAAACATCCCTGGCCCGGTATGATGCGAACAGTTTATAAAAATCCCGATCGCTTCCGCAATACCTACTGGGAACATATCGCCCCCAAAGATGGCCAATATCTCTATTTTGCTGGAGATGGTAGTCGTCAGGACGAAGACGGTTATTTCTGGGTAATGGGGCGCGTTGATGACGTGATGAGCGTTTCTGGCCACCGTTTAGGGACAATGGAGATCGAATCAGCTTTAGTATCTCATCCCGCAGTAGCAGAGGCGGCTGTGGTGGGACGACCGGATGAAATTAAGGGGGAAGAAGTCTATGCTTTTGTGACTCTCGAGGGGCATTATGAAGCGAGTCCGGAGTTAGCGCAAGCATTAAAGGATCACGTTGTCAAGGAAATTGGCATTATTGCCCGACCGGGAGAAATCCGTTTTACCGATGTGCTGCCAAAAACGCGATCGGGTAAAATTATGCGTCGTCTCTTGCGAACTTTAGCATCAGGTCAAGAGATTTCCGGTGATACTTCTACTCTAGAAGATCGATCGGTTTTGGATAAATTACGGCAAGGTGCTTAATTTAATTGCTGGTTTTTCCTAGTAGTTAGGGTGAGGAATAAGAGTTAATCTTATCTCACTCTAACGGGAGTGATTCTCGGTGAACATATTTGCTCAAGCATCAAATCTATAACGGTTCTTCGTTAGAACCAGAATTAATTGGAAATTATAAAAATAGCGGTGCTGAATGGCTAAAAAAGGGAGAGCCAGTACAAGTATTGGTTCATGATTTTCCTGACCAAGATAAGGGAAGAATCATTCCCTATGGAATTTACGATCTGAGCGAAAACGCGGGATGGGTAAATGTAGGCAAAGGAATATACCAGAGCGCGTCGAGAAGCCGCCAGACAAACAGGTTTAGTCCTCAGCATTTTTCCCGAGTTTTGTCCCGATACTATCGCGCAGGTGATAGAAGATTGGTGGCCCCAGTGATAGCCTTGATTAAAGGTTAAATAATATCAGCCAGACTGGGAAACTATCTGATCAAATTAGTTCCCCCAGAGAACCCCCTTAGTCCAAATAGCACACTTTCCTTTTTTTGTCAAATTTTATGTTAAGAAAGATGTAACTAGGGCTGGCTGAATAAATCTAAAAACCTTGTTGGATAAGGCTTTTAGACTTTTTTGACCTCAAAAAGTGCTGACCATTGGAGTGATCGGGGGTAAAATTCAGGTACTTTTTCCCTGAAAATTAGGTAACTGACTACCTCAAAATCGGTAAAACCCTACACCCCACACCCCACACCCCACACCCTGCCCCCACCAACAAACTTTTTCAGCAAACCCTAACTAATGGATAGGGGGACTGTCAAAGATTAACCGTCTTCGTATTCGGGGATTCTTTCTTTTTTCTTCTCGGTGATATTGATGCGGGGGGGATTATAATCCGGTTCCACGTCATCATCCCACATATCATCCTCGGCCTTATCTTCGTAATCGTCGTACTGAGGACGAGAAAAGCTTTCGGTGCGTTCTGAGCGAGCTTCTCCCCAGTTATCTTCTTCTTCCTCGTATTCTTCCTCATAATAACGAGCTTCGGCCCGTTTTTGCGGTGGGGGAGTGGCACGCAGGGGTTCTTTTTCCCATTCATCCTCACTCCAGCGTTCTTCAACGGGTTTAGCTGCCTCAACGGGGGTACGGAGAGGAATGCCCGTACCTAACTGATTTTCTGGGCGAGCAGCGGGGGTATAATAAGCTTCTTCCTCTTCTCTTTCCCAGGGGGGACGACCAATACCCAAACGTTCCAAAACCCCCACACTAACTTGGGTGAGACGTTCTTCGGCCCCTTCAAAAACAATTAAGCGATTCGGACCACTGCTAACCACTTCTTCAATGGCAATTTCGTAGGTGCTGATCAATTGTTCGGGGATCAGAGGCAATCCCAGGGAAGCGATGATAATGGAATGTAATTGACCACTAAGGGGATCAAATTGATAATCGCGGACTTTGCCTAAAGGTTCGCCGGTTTCCGTGATCACGTCACTACCGATTAAGGGAGTATAAGCATCGATATCGACGGATTCCAAGACGTTATCATCTTCAACGAGAACCACGTCTCCCGTCTGACTGATGCTCGATAAATACATATATTGAGGCATTCCCGACAGGGAGAGGATATTATCGCGGAGTCCCAGGGCAACCACTTCTCGTTGATCGATATCTACTAGGATATCTTTAACAACGCCGAGTTTTTTGCCTGTATTGCGAGTGATAACCTGTGTATTTAAAAATTCTGAACGTAAGCGACTATTCTCTGTGATCATTTTTTCCTATGGGTAGGCGTTAGGTCGTGGGAATACGAATTAGTGTAGGCTTAATATATAGGGCGAGATTGGGTGTTAATTTACCGATATTAGCTTAGATCTTAAAGTTCCCTGAGATTAACACTTTTTTTGGCCTCGTTTGGGCGATAGTTTCGGGTGATAGATAAGGTTAAACCCATTTTAGCTAATTCCTTACATTTTTTTATTGACAACAAAGCAGGAGCTAGAGAGAAACTCCCTTGGCTCCTGCTGTCTAGATTCTGATTACATAGTTAAAGACTGCACCTCAGTTTCGATCAGTTTAGCTAAGTCTTGCAGGAAGGAGGCTGCATCGGCCCCGTAGATGACTCGGTGGTCACTGGTGAGATTAACCGTCATCTGTTTTTGCACTCCGAATAAACCATCTTTATTGACGACGATTTGGGGACGGGAAGCACCCACTGCCAGGATCGCGCCTTGGTTGGGGGGTAAGATAGCGGTAAAGCGATCGACTCCGAACATTCCCAGATTAGAAATGGTAAAAGTACCGCTATTATATTCTTCCGGTTGCAGTTGTTTACTGCGGGCGCGATCGACTAAATCTTTCCAACTGCGGGAGAGGGAATAGATATCCATCTGGTTAGCAGAGCGCAAAACCGGCGTAATTAAGCCACCATCGGGCATAGCTACGGCGACAGCGACGTTAATCGCCCCGTGGTATTGAATTCCTGCGTCGCTATAGCAGGCATTAACGATCGGATGTTTAGCGAGGGTGTTGGCCACCGCTTTTGCTAACAGGGCCGTCATGGTGACACCCTTGGATTTTAGCTGTTGATAGAGTTGATCCAGTGGGTCGGTGGTGATAGTGTAGCCCACTTGGAAGGTGGGAACTTGTAAGCTAACCGACATATTCTGGACGACGGCTTTTTGCAGAGTGGTGAGGGGAACAGTCCGACCGACCGGGGTGCTGGCCGGAATCGGGGCTTTAGGAGCCGCTACAGGGACGCTGACGGGTTGCGGAGGAGTAATGACGGGAGCGGGGGCGGTGCTGACTTTTCCTGTCGATTTTTCTACGTCTTCGGCGGTAATTCGTCCGTGGGGACCGCTACCCACTAGGGTTTTCAGATCCACCTTTAATTCTTTAGCCAGTTTTTTGGCCCTGGGAGAGGCGACTAAACGGCCATTATCTTTAACGACGGCGACGGGGATCGAAACGGGAGGCGGAGCGATTTCTGGGGTCTCTACGGGCTTGCTAGGGGCGACTGCGGCGGTTTTTCCCTGAGCTTTGGCCAGTTCAATTTCCGCTTCAGTTTCGGCAATATAGGCGATCGCTTCCCCCACGGGCGCTTCTTGGCCAGCTTCGACTAAAATTACAGCGAGATAGCCATCATAAAACGATTCCACGTCCATGTCGGCCTTGTCGGATTCGACCACTAACACCGTTTCCCCTTTGCTGACTTTTTCCCCGGGGGACTTCACCCAAGAAACTATTTTTCCTTCGGTCATGGTGGAACTGAGCGCGGGCATGAAGATATCTCGAATCATGGTGGAGTGCTTCTATCTCTAATGTTTTGAGCCATAGCGCATTTTACCACAGTTGATGGGGATGGGGGGCTTTTCAGTGAGCAGTAATCAGTAATCAGTAATCAGTAATCAGTAATCAGTAATCAGTGAACTGATAAGCTGTTGACTATCTAAATTACTCGTTAAGATTGCAGGGGAGCGCCGGAGCTGCGGAGCAGGGAGAAGCAGTTTGAGCATTTGTACTAAAATTTCCAAGACGCAGTTTCAATTCAGTACAGCTTAACTCACGTCTGATAACTGATAACTGGCAACTGATAACTGATAACTGATAACTGGTGACAGAGGGAAAAAGAGAAGGGAAAACGGACCCTTCTCTGCCGTATCTAGACAAAAATTGTTCTAGTTGCCAATATGGACCGGTTGTGCTTGCAGAGATTCAACTAAACCGCGCACGGCTGCCACCATAGCTACTTCATTATCCAATTGATTGATCGCCGAACCAACACCGATACCAGCCGCTCCAGCAGCGATCGCCATAGGGGCGGTAACGCTGGATAAACCGGAAGCGCAGAGGACGGGAACTTTAACCGCATGGGAAATAGCGTGGGCTGCCGCTAAAGTCGGGGCGGCTTTTTCAATCAGTCCCAAAATACCGGCGTGACGGGGTTGACTGCTAGTGCCGCCTTCGGTTTGAATGATATCGGCACCCTGACTAACTAAAGCTTCCGCTAGTCTCACCTGTTCATCGAGGGGTAGGAGATGGGGAACTGTCACAGACAGGGTAATTTCGGGCAGTAGGTCGCGAGTTTGACGGGTTAGGGCTAAAACTTCCGCCGCCTCAAAAAAGCGTCCTTGAGCATAAAAACTATCGAAATTACCGATCTCAATTAAATCGGCCCCGGCCGCCACTGCCATCACCAACAATTCTGGCTCGACGGCCGATACACACACGGGTAAATTTGTCAAGGCTTTTACCGCCCGAATTAGGTCAGCATTAGCGGCAATATCGACAAAAGTTGCTCCTCCGGCTGTAGCGGCTTTAACTACTGAGAGAACCTGCGAGCGATCGAAATTATTTAACCCACTGATCACTTTCAGGGCATGACGACGGGCGAAGGCTTGCTGTAAGGCAAAATTGATCATTAATCTACACCTATCTGGAATTCTCAAAAAACATTTTCCCACCTTCTCGCTGATCAGAGGGTGGGATTTGAGAATTCTTAGGGAAATTTTCTTTAATTTAGGTTTTGATTCTCTTGGTTTTTGCGCTTGAGGTTTTGCAGTTGTTGCAGCAGTACCTCGATTTCCGCTTCTAGATGCAGGTATTTAACCTGTTGGTCAGCTTGGTAGGTGGTGCGAATCTGTTTCATGGCGGGGGATTCCTTAGTTAGTACAGTTGTCATAGCGGTATCTATAGAGGGCTAATTATGTTCAATTGTTTCAATTTGTACATAGTACCTTAACAATGTCTTAAAGAAAACCTTTTTATGGTAGTTTCTCAACTGGCACAGGATGAAAGAGGGGAAAAATTCTTGCAACCAAAGGGATCGGAGTGCGATATACTCAGTCGCGAACGATATTGGCAAGCATGACCATGGTAGCGGTAGCAATTTTAGCAGCGGGTAAGGGAACCAGAATGAAGTCCAGCCTTCCGAAAGTTTTACATCCCCTCGGCAGTCGCTCGCTAGTGGAACGGGTGCTTAATGTCAGCGAATCCTTACATCCCCGGCGAAAACTGGTGATTATCGGTTATCAAGGGGAACAGGTGCGAAATACTCTACAGCATCTCGAGGATATCGAATTTGTTGAACAAAAGGAACAGTTAGGCACTGGCCATGCTATTCAGCAGTTAATCCCCCATTTAGAGGACTTTCAGGGGGATTTGTTGGTCTTAAATGGCGATGTTCCCCTGTTGCGTCCCGAAACCTTGCAAAATCTTCTCCAGATTCATCAAGACCATGGTAACGCTGCCACCCTCTTAACTGCTAACCTCCCTAACCCGAAAGGTTACGGTCGAGTTTTTTGTGATGGCAATAATCTCGTTAAGCAGATTGTGGAAGAAAGAGACTGTACCGATGCCCAACGACAAAACCACCGGGTTAATGGGGGTATATACTGCTTTAATTGGTCAAAATTAGCGGCGATACTGCCTAATTTAACGCCCAATAACGATCAAGGTGAGTATTATCTCACGGATGTGGTCAATTTTCTCGATCCCGTCATGGCTGTGGATGTGGAGGACTGTTTAGAAATTAGCGGCATTAACGATCGCAAACAATTGGCCGCCGCCTATGATATCCTGCAAACTAGAGTCAAAGATGATTGGATGGCCGCCGGAGTCACCATTATTGACCCCGATAGTGTCACCATTGAGGATACTGTCACCCTCAGTGCCGATGTGATTATTGAACCCCAAACCCATCTGCGCGGTGAGACGATAATCGCTTCTGGTTGTCGTATAGGTCCGGGGAGTTTAATCGAAAATAGTCGCATAGGCAGCGATGTAACCGTCTTATTTTCGGTTATTTCTGATAGTCAGGTGGATTCTGGTTGTCGTATCGGCCCCTATGCTCATTTGCGCGGAGAAGCGAAAATTGGGGCTAATTGTCGAGTCGGTAATTTTGTTGAAATTAAAAAAAGTGACATCGGCAATAAAACCAATATTGCCCATTTATCCTATTTGGGAGATGCCACTTTAGGGGAAAAAGTGAACGTTGGTGCGGGAACAATTACTGCTAATTACGATGGGGTGAAAAAACACCAAACTATGATCGGCAGTGGCACAAAAACCGGGGCAAATAGTGTTTTAGTGGCTCCTCTAGAATTAGGGAAAAATGTCACCGTGGCTGCGGGTTCAACTATCACTAAAAATGTCCCCGATAATGCTTTAGTTATTGCTCGTCAAAGTCAGCGCGTGATCGAAAATTGGTCAAATTAGTTTCAGTAGGTTATGGCAGTAAACAGTTATCAGTTATCAGTTATCAGACGTGAGTTTTCAGTTTACTGTTTACTGTTCACTGATGCTGATTAAGGCGTTAAATTTGCGCGATGAAGCATGAAATGCTATAAAAATCTCAGTCCTCCCTATAGAAAAGAGTAGAAACTTTATGGCACGCACCGAGTCCACAATGTTAGATCTGGGGACAAAAGCTCCCAGTTTTGCCTTACCCGATGTGGTTTCGGGTGAAACTATTTCTCTGGACAGCTTTGCGGCTAAAACCGCTCTGTTAGTCATCTTCCTCTGTGAACATTGTCCCTTTGTTAAACACATTCAAGAAGAACTTAGCCGTCTAGGTCGCGATTATGCTAACACCAATCTGGGCATCCTCGCCATTAGTTCTAATGACGTGGAGAAATATCCCGATGATTCGCCCGAAAATTTGAAAAAAATGGCGATAACCCTTGACTTTAAATTCAATTTATGCTATGACGAAAGCCAAGAAGTGGCGAAAGCTTACACAGCAGCCTGTACTCCCGATTTTTTCCTCTTTGATAGTCAGCGGATTCTAGTCTATCGCGGTCAATTGGATGATAGTCGTCCTAGTAATGGAATACCAGTAACAGGCAAAGATCTCCGGGCCGCTATTGACAAGGTTTTAACCGGTCAACCGGTGCCGACAGACCAAAAACCGAGTTTAGGCTGTAATATCAAATGGAAACCGGGTAATGAGCCACCCTATTATGGTTAATTAACGAAGGGTGTGGGGTGTAGGGTGTGGGGTGTAGGGTGTAGGGAAGGAAACCTCTTTCATCTGTGGGGGTGAAAATTTTTTCATCGGGACTGACTCCTGACTCCTGACTCCTGAATACTAACTCCTAACCCCACCAACAAGCTTTTTGCCGCAAACCCTACTTATGAGACTATTTCAATAGCGTAACCGATTGCTGTGCTAATAAGGCAGTACCATAGGCCGCTTGCTCCTGTTTAGATAAAAGCACGGGAACCCCCAAATGACGCTGACGAATTATTCTCCAAGTCGGATTTTTTGCCCCACCACCGGCACTATCAACTCGCTCTAATTTATTGGCCCCCAATTCCTGTAAACGCTGATAACCTAAAGCTTCAATGCGGGCAATACTTTCTAGTAAACCATGTAAAAATTCTAGAGGATTATCGGGGCGGGGAGTCAGTTTTGCGGGTAAAAAAGGATCATTAATGGGAAAGCGCTCGCCCGGTTTTAGTAGAGGATAATAATCTAAATTACTTTCTTTTTGTCCATCTATTGCTAAACTATAATTTCTCAATTCTTGATCAGAAAAAAACTTCTTTAACACTGCTCCTCCCGTATTGGATGCCCCACCGGTTAACCACAAATTTCCTAAACGATGACTATAGATGCCATAGTTACTATCATCAACTTTCTGGCTACTTAATAATTTTAAGACTAAAGTTGAACCTAAAGATGTCACTGCATCCCCTAAAGAATTAGCACCACTGGCTAAAAATGCCGCTATGCTGTCGGTGGTTCCCGTATAAATTAAACAATCTTTCGGGATAGCAAAACGAGTCACTAAATCCGGTTTAATAGTATCGATCGCTGTACCCGGGGCAAAAATTTGCGGTAATAAATTAAACATCGGTAAATTCTCTAACCAATCGGGATAACAGAGATTTTCGAGATCATAACCTAACTTTAAGGCATTGTGATAATCACTAATTCCCAGTTTACCGTGCAGGAGAAATGCTAACCAATCCGCTTGCGAGAGAAAATAACGCGCTTGCGAAAAAATTTCTTGTTCACTCCACCAAAGTAATTTAGCTAAACTGGAGGTAGCAATAATCACGGGATGGTGAGGGGGTGCTATAGCTTTAATTGCTTCTAAAAAGGCAATTCCTCGCCCGTCATTGTATAATATTGCCTCAGAAAGAGGATTACCCCAATTATCACATAATAACACCGTCGAGGAAGTACCATTAATCGCGATCGATTTAAGTTCTGAACGCACCGAATCCCCTAGATTATCCAATAAATAAAATAGGGCTTTTTGCCAATCCTGAAAATTGGCATCAGTGAAAGGATAATGAACCTCAGCGACGATATTTTTGCTAGAATCAATAGCAATCGCTCGCGCTCCCGATGTGCCAAAATCAATACCTAAAGATAAACACATAGATGTCTTCACAACCCCCTCATTCTGGCTACCATTGGGATGGTATCACTTCCCGATTCTTTGAAGGTTGGTACTTCCGAGTCATGATTCCGCAATTAGCCGATGGATTCGCCTTTATGTATTCTATTCAAGACCCAAGGGGCGGTCAAGTCAATAGCGGTGGAGCGGTACAAATTTTAGCCATAGAATCTAATTATCTTTGTCGCACTTTTCCCGATACGGATAAATTTTGGGCAAGTCGTCAGGAATTAGCTATCATCCATTGGGGAAAAACTAACTTAAAAACCCGTCCCCGTCTGCTTTCTCCGTCAGATTTTTTTGAGTCTATTCGAGAAGGTTATCAAGCAACAGCAAACCAGCAGCAAGGACGAATTTATGATCCCGTCACTGGAGAAATCTGTCAATGGGATTATCGCATTGAAACTAGGTACACTTGGGGAGATAAAAAGCGTCCACCCCAAGCAACAGCAGGAATATTATCTTATTTACCGATTTTTGACCCGGGTTGGCAGATTTTAACTGCTCATGGTTTAGCAACGGGAATGATTACCTATGGGGGAAAAAATTACCAATTTGAGAATGTACCTTTTTATAGCGAGAAAAATTGGGGTTATTCTTTCCCCGAAAAGTGGTTTTGGATTAATTGTAATGCTTTCCCTGAAAATCCCGATTTAACCTTAACCGCAGTGGGTTCTACCCGGAAAGTTCTCAACTGGACGGAATCGGTGGGAATTATCGGTATTCACTGGCAAAATCGCTTTTATAAGTTTGATATCTGGAATTCTCAACTAACTTGGACAGTGCAACCCTGGGGATACTGGGAAATGAGGGCAACTAACGAGAATTATACCATTGTCTTAATCGGGATCAGTGATCATCCTCCCGATCGCGTGCGTGTACCCACGGAAAAAGGTCTCTGTTTTGCTTGTCAAGATACCCTCAAAGGTAAATTATCGATAAAATTGGCTGATAGTCGTGGTAAAACCCTTATAAATGCCTCTAGTCGTCTAGCTGGTCTCGAAATTGGCGGTATTTGGCCATCAGCTTGGATTAAACATTAAATCACCATGGCGACGGGAGAATGTGGAACGAACCACAGAGACACAAAGGACACAAAGATCGATCGCTACTATATAAGTCAAACTTATCACACAAAGAATAAGAGAGCCGGGGAACTTGTCACCACACTGGCAATTAGATATTTAATTATAACCACTTACTTAATAAAGATGATAATTATTTACTTGTCTAGCATTTTATCTAATCTTTCCTGAATCAATAAAGCCAGGGAAGAACGCAGAAAAAATAAAGCAAATAACCCCGCTAAACTGAAGGGAATAATAGCTAGTTTGCTATAGTTTGTGTCTAATAAAAATATGGCTGAGACAATGCTAAATCCCAATAAACAGACATTAATTAATAATTTAATTCCCAGATAAATTCTTTTCAGAAGTCGTTCATTTTCCCGTGACTTAACTTGAAAAACTAAATTTCCTCGCTCGATTTTTTCCTCTAATTGACGGATCATTCTCT
Organism: Microcystis sp. M015S2; assembly: GCF_020245945.1. Lineage (NCBI taxonomy): Bacteria > Bacillati > Cyanobacteriota > Cyanophyceae > Chroococcales > Microcystaceae > Microcystis > Microcystis sp. M015S2. The sequence goes on along the minus strand of NZ_JADBTX010000033.1, from coordinate 32,440 downwards.
CGTTTTTATTACCTTTTTGCCATTGTTGTTTAAGAAAAGTGCGAGCTTGATTAGCTAGGGTAAGCATGGTGTTGGTAGTTCCTCCCGATACCGCTAGACTTTTCACAAAAGGTTGACTAGCTGCTAATAAATTATACTGGGGATCTAAAGAGCGGGCAATCCCATCCAAAGTGGTGACAGATTTAATAATAAAAGTCATTTGGGGAGGTAAGCGAAAAGGTTGCTGTTTAAACATTAAATACACTTGATCGCTAATTTGTTCAAAGACCCTCACATCTACCGGTTTATCGCGAAATTCATCTAAAAGAAACTGCAAGATATTTCGCACAGGTTGCAGATCTCTAACGGGTTCAATTAACCCCATATACACGAGAGTTTTTAAGACTGTTTCCGTATCCTTTCTCAAGATAGCAAAAAAGGTTTCAATCATTTGATCTTTAGCGACGGACTTTAACTCGAACATCGTGCCGAAATCGTAGAAAATTAACTCCCCTTCCTGACTAACTGCCATATTACCCGGATGGGGATCCGATTGGAAAAAACCATCCTGTAATAGTTGTTTGAGATAGGAACAGATTCCCAGTTGAATAATCCCATCTACGTTAATACCATTAGCTAGTAAAGTCTCCCGATCATCAACTTTAATACCCGGTACATACTCCAAAGTTAATACCTTGCGGGTGGTATATTGCCAGTAAACTAAAGGGACTTTTACCTGGGGATAATTCTTAAAATTTTCCCGAAAGCGATCAGCATTTTTGCCCTCATGAATATAATCGATTTCTTGAAAGAGTAGTTCAAAGAATTCTTGATAGATAGCTTCTAAATTATATTTTTTCACCACGGGGAAAATATTTAACCAACGGGTGAGACGATGCAACACTTCAAAATCGAGATTAAATAGTCCTTCTAGATTTGGTCTTTGTACCTTAATAACGACCTCTTCCCCACTTAATAACTGCGCTCGATGAACTTGTCCTAAACTGGCACAAGCGAGGGGAGAAACGCTAAAACTTGCAAATAAATTATCTAGGGGTTGTCCTAATTCTGTTTCAATAACTCGGATCGCTTCTTGATTATTAAATTCGGGAACTCGATCCTGTAATTGGGTTAATTGTTCGATATATTCGAGCGGAATTAAATCTGCTCGCGTCGATAAAGATTGCCCAATTTTAATAAAAGTTGGTCCCAAATTCATGAGGCGATCTACTAACCATTTCGCTCTCCTTTGCCGTTTTTTGCCCCTATTAGCCCCCGTTAAACGATCCCAGAGCAAAAAAGTCAAAAACTGCGTTGTAAAGCTAAATATCTCCAATTGACGAATAATTGGCGATCGCAAGCTTTGCTGCCAATGTAAAGATTTGGGGGAATCAAAGGGAGTAAGCATCAGTTATCATTTATCAGTTATCAGCAAAACCGATCTACAGCGTTTCTCGTCAAGGTGAAGTATAGATTAAACCTTGCCGAAGTAAAAATTCCAGTCGCAAAAATGCACCTCATCTATCTGAGAAACGCTGTCAAGTATCCCCTTCCCGTTTCCGAATTCGCCGGTAAAAATCCTGATTTTCAGCTTTTAATCTCTGGGACTAGGTAAACCGAGATCTACCGCTAGACGATGACCACAAGCAAAACCAGAAAAGGCCACCGCATTTAATCCTTGACCGGGGAAGGTACTATCTCCCACACAATAAAGATTAGGAATAGCTGTGCGATTAAAGGGCATTCCTAACAAGCCTAACAGTTTTCTTCGCGGTATTGGGCCGTAACTGCCATCGATTCTATTCAAAAAGCGGCGATGAGTTCGGGCCGTACCAATTTCGATATAATCTAATCCTGTATCTAGTTTGGGAAAGAGTTTTTTCAGGCGCTCGATGAGACGATGAGCAGCGGCCTCTTTTTTCTGTTGATATTCTTGGGGAGGCAGTTTTTGCCATTGATCAATCCAGCTAGGGGTGAAAGTATGAATGATATGATGGTCCGGGGGTGCTAGGGAGGGATCGAGTAAGGTAGGAATAGAAACAAAGATAGTTCCCTGTTCTGCTTCCATATTTTCCCAATCTTCTAGTAAAATATGGTGACATTCGCTTCCTGATGGTAACACATCGGCCTTGACTCCCAGATGCAAACTCAGGAAACTGGGGGATTTTTGATAGCGTTTTTGCCATTTTTTTTCGCTACCCGGGAGAGATTCCGGGGGGAGTAGTTTCTCGAAGGTATCCCAACGGGTGGCATTAGAAACAATCTTTTTAGCGTAATATTCCTTACCATTGGTCAATCTTACCCCGATCGCCCGTCCTGCATCTAAAATAATCTTGGTAACTCTCGCTTGATACTGGATTTCACCACCAGCTTTTGCCAATCCCTCGACTAACTTGAGAGCAATCTGTCCCACTCCCCCTCGGGGATAGTTAATTCCGCCGTAATGGCGATCGCTAAAGACCATTCCCGCATTAATCATCGGAGTGCGATCGGCGGGTACTACCGACCAACAATAACATTCCATATCGATAAATTTCAATAATTTCGGGTCTTTAATATATTTTCTGGCCAGATCTCCCGCATTTTGGGGTAAATACTTGACCAATCCCAAACAGGATAAAGGATGCTGGAAAAAAACCTTAGTCAGATAGCGGGGTTCTTCCAACGATAGTAAATCCATACTATTGAGGCAATTAAACACCTGCCAGCATTCATCGTAAAAGCGCCGGATACCGGTTTTTTCTGCGGGAAAATGGCTAATTAATTCCTGTAAAAATTGTTCGTAGTCGCGATGAACTTTTAGGTCTAATCCGTCCGGGAGATGATAATGGATCTGGACGGGATCGGCAATGGTTTCGATACTCATATCCACCGCTGCCAAAGCCTTGGTTAAGAGGTTAGTCGTCCCCTTTTTGCCAAAACCAAAAATCATCGAAGCACCCACATCAAAACGATAACCCTCTCGTTCAAAATAACCCGCGCTGCCCCCCGGAATCAGATAACTCTCTAAAACTAAGACTTTTGCTCCTTTTGCCACTAATTGCGTCGCTGTCACCAATCCCCCGATTCCTGACCCAATCACGATCGCATCGTACTGATTACTCATAACTTTAGTTGATAAATTTTTGTGTCAATTCTTGATTGTAACCCTTGACTAGGGATCATTTATCGGCTAGTTTTCGGGAGCAGAAAATTTTTGAGGAGAGATGAAAAGTTGCTAAAAGGAAAAAATTCTGGACAAATCTGGCAACTTGACATAATTGGGTTTGGGTGATATCATCTCCGGAAAGACAGGTAGCGCTACTGTTATAAAAAACATTAGCTCTTCTTGTTTCTGTGTGGAAGGGAGAAGAATAGGGGTAATTTTCCAGAAATATATTCTTCAAAGCCTTGCCTAGCAAGACTACTAGAAATAATAAGCACTGATTATCACAGAAAGTCGAGAGGAGCTAAGTAAATTTACCTTAAAATTAATTATAGCGGTGTGCAGTCGTATGAAGTACAGTGTCACGAGCTATAAACCATGCTAGGCAAGGCTTGGTCTGTATCTCACTCAAGCGCTTACCGCTATAATCAATTGGATAATGTATAGAAAACTGGCCAACAAAATCCTTAAATTAGCTAATTCCCTATCTAGATCATCGAAGCGCTCTCTTTTAATTGTCACCGATTGCCTGGTTTTTTGTCTAACCATCTATCTAGCCTTCTCTCTCAGGTTTAATCTCAGCCTCGAATATCAGGAAATTAGACCTTTTTTGGGGGAAATATTGGGCTTAATCGCCATTAAAACTCTAGTTTTCTATCTCAGAGGTATTTACAGTCCCGTAGTACGTTATACAGGATTAGAGTTTCTTTCCTCTGTGCTGCAAGCGGTTCTCTATAGTTCAGGGGTTTTAATCAGTCTTGCCTACTTTCAAAGGGATGCCTTTTTGCCGCGTTCAGTCCTGATTATCGACGCCTTGTTAACCCTAGTATTGGTTATTGGGATCAGATTGTTGATTCGCTCTGTCTTTCACCGTCTGAATATTTACGTTAGTAGTGTAGATAGAGAACCGACAATTGTTATCTATGGTGCCGGGGTTGTGGGTCGTCAATTAGCACGTTCCCTACAAAATGACCCCCACTATCGTTTATTGGCCTTTGTTGATGATAATCCCAATTTGCAGCAGCGAGTTATCCAAGGCATTAGGGTTTACCCCCCCCTCTCAATTGGCACTACTGCAGCAAAAACGGGCCTTTGACTGGGTTGTTCTCGCTATTCCGAACCTAGACAAGGCCAGAAAGCGGCAAATCATCGAAAGTCTAGAAACTTTACCCATCGTCATTAAAACCGTCCCTCCCCTCTCAAAAATTTTATCGGGAGAAGCGACCATCAATCAGATTCGCAGTGTCGATGTCTCGGAATTATTAGGACGAGAAGAAATTCTACCCCATCCCGAACTTTTGGGAAAAAATGTCACGGGTAAAGCGGTGTTAGTCACCGGGGGTGGCGGTTCCATCGGTTCGGAATTATGCCGACAAATCGCCTTCCTTAAGCCAAAATGCTTGGTAATCTACGAATTAAACGAGTTTTCCCTCTACAAAATCGATCTCGATTTAAGTGAAAATTATGCCGATTTACGCAAGTATGCCTATCTAGGCAATGTTCTCGACCGTAATCATCTGGCCCGAGTCATCCAACAACACCAGATCCAGACAATTTATCACACGGCCGCCTATAAGCACGTTCCCCTTGTGGAAGCTAATCCTAGTCAAGGGATTTACACTAATGTTTGGGGGAGTTTAAATGTCGCTCAGACCGCGGTCGAGAATTCAGTTAGTAATTTAGTTCTCATTTCCACCGATAAGGCCGTCAGACCGACTAACATTATGGGGGCCAGTAAACGCTGTGCTGAGTTAGTCGTGCAAGCTTTGGCCGCTTTACCCGACACTTCCACCTGTTGCGCTATCGTCCGCTTTGGCAATGTTCTCGATAGTAGCGGTTCCGTGGTGCCGCGTTTCCTGGAACAAATCGCCCAACGTAAGAATATTACCCTCACCCATCGCGATATTATTCGCTATTTTATGTCTATTCCCGAGGCGGTGCGTTTGGTTATGCAAGCAGGAGCCATGGCCCGAGGGGGTGAGGTATTCCTGTTAGATATGGGTGAACCGGTAAAAATTTACGATTTGGCCCTACAGATGATTCGTTTAAGTGGCTTGGAATTAGGACAAGATATCGATATTGAAATCACAGGATTAAGACCGGGGGAAAAACTCTACGAAGAATTATTAATCGATACCGATAAAGCTCGTCCCACCCCTCACCCAAAGATTTTTTGCGCTCATGAACACTTTCTTGCTTGGGACAAATTGCCAATCAAATTAGAGCAACTGCTTAATTATATTCAAGTTAATGACCGTCAGGGCTTAGTTAAGTCCCTACAAGATTTAGTTCCCGAATATCAGCCGCCGCAGCAAATAGCCAGTAATTTGTCAAGTAAAAAGTAAAAAAGAGGAGTTTTACCTCTCCTCTTGTTGCCAAAATTTATTAATCTAATTGAACCGAATGCTCTTGTTTTAATTGCTTTTGGATAGTTTTTACCGTCTGCTCAATTTTATTGATTCCGCGAGAAGAAGGGCGATTTACTCTATCAGCTAGAGGAGAAGTTTGTTGAATAGCAATGCTTAAATAAAGAGGAAAAGCGAGGGTAAAGGCTAAAAAAAGACGTTGTAACATGATCCACTCCCACAAAAGTTTTTCAGCGATTATTCTAGCCGGCTGAAACTTTTACCAGAATAACGACTAACTAGGAAAATTTCAGCTAGTTTGTGACAGTCCGGCAATTGGTGGGGCAATCCTAAAGAATTAGCGCTGAAACCCTCAACCCTAGACCGAGATTCTGATACATTGATCTAGAAACATGATCGATCGCTCTATCTATGCACAAAATTCCAGTTACTGTGATCACGGGTTTTCTGGGTGCGGGAAAAACTACCCTCATCCGTCATCTACTGCAAAATAATCAAGGCCGACGGGTGGCCGTTATGGTCAATGAATTCGGAGAAGTGGGAATTGATGGTGATTTGTTGAAAAGTTGTCAGACCTGCGACGACAACCCCAACGATAATATTGTGGAACTGACCAACGGTTGTCTGTGCTGTACAGTGCAGGAAGAATTTCTCCCCACCATGCAGAAATTGCTGGAGCGACGGCAACAGTTGGATTGTATGCTGATCGAAACTTCGGGGTTAGCTTTACCTAAACCTCTGGTTCAAGCTTTTCGCTGGCCGGAAATCCGCAACGGTGCGACGGTGGACGGAGTAATCACCGTGGTGGATGGTTTTGCCATCGCTAGGGGTCGTCTGGTGGCGGATTTGGACGCTTTAACGGCACAAAGGCAAGCAGACCCCAATTTAGAACACGAAACGCCCATTGAGGAGTTATTTGAGGATCAGTTAGCCTGCGCTGACCTGGTACTCTTAACTAAAACTGATCTCATCAGCGAAATTGAATTAGAAAAAATTATTAATTGGCTGAAAACGCAACTGCGATCAACGGTAAAAATAGTTACTTGTGCTGATGGACAAATTAGCCCCGATGTGCTATTGGGATTTAATGCCGCCGTCGAGGATAATTTAGCTAGTCGTCCTAGTCATCATGATCACGAGGAAGAACACGATCACGATGAGGAGATCAATTCTGTGCAGTTTTGCCTCGATTCTCCCGTAGATGCCCAAATTTTGACCCAACGGATCAAAGAATTGGTAGCCCTGGAAGAAATCTATCGGGTCAAGGGATTTGTTAACGTGGCCAATAAACCGATGCGTATGGTGTTACAGGGAGTCGGCGAGCGCTTTGATTCTTTCTTTGATCGACCCTGGCAATCCACAGAAATGCGGCAAACCCGCTTGGTCTTTATCGGCCGCTCCCTCGATAGTCAGAGAATCGAGCAGGCCTTAACTAGCGTTTGCTGAAGAAGTTTTTCCTGGGGTTAGGGAGATTATTTTTATTTATTCTCCCTTCTCCCTTCTTCCCCTCTACAATAATTACTCGCAGCCAGAAATACGTTGGGTAATTTCATACTTTGTGCTTTTTGTCAAAAAAACTTTTTTTTTGCAATAAAACTACACAAAAAAAAGATCATCGTCATGGGTGAAATTGACTGATTTAACCGTCTTAATTAGGATCACTTTCTATATGTGGCAAGGGTTTTAAGCGTTGCTGCCCAAAAAAGCACAAAATAACCCATTATGAAATTCAGTAAAATCGCTGTAACCATGATAACATCGTTGTTAAATAAAAATCTTTCTCAATTAATTTTTAAGAATTTGTAAATATTGCGGAATGTTAATTTAAATATTCTCAATCTTGTGCAGTCAATAGATAATTTTTGCTTATCTTTGCCCCACATTGGGTTAGGAGTCAGGAGTCAGGAGTCAGGTTTTAGGTGTTGGAGTTTTAGGGTTTTGGGGTTTTAGTTCAATTTCCCCACTTCCCCACCTCCCCACTTCCCACACCCCACACCCCACTGATCACTGAAAAAGCTCCGGCAATCGATCGCCCGGATAGATGGTTGGGGATTTGGGTTAGGGTAGTAAAAGATACAGATTACTCGCCCTTGCAGACCAAAAATTATGACGAATACCAGTAACCCGCTGCTTGCCGGTCAAGGATTACCGGCTTTTGACCAAATCCAACCCGGCCTGATTGTCCCTGGGATGACGCAACTTTTGCAGGAACTGGCCAGAGAATTAACCGAACTAGAAGCGCAGATTATCCCCACCTGGGAAAAATTGGTCGAACCCCTCACCCGGATCGAAGAACGTTTAAGCTGGAGTTGGGGGATTATCGGTCATCTGATGGGGGTAAAAAATAGCCCGGAATTGCGTCAAGCTTACGAAACCGTACAACCACAGGTAGTCGAGTTTATTAGCCGTTTAAGCCAAAGTAAACCCATTTATGAGGCATTTTTGTCCCTGCGCCAAGGGGAAAGCTGGGGGCAATTAGACGAGGCACAACAGCGCATTGTCGAAGCTTCCCTACGGGATGCTCAATTGGCTGGGGTGGGATTGGTAGGGGAGAAAAAAGACAGATTTAACGCGATTCAACTGGAATTAGCCGAAATCACCACGAAATTTTCTAATAACATCCTCGATGCCACCAAAGCTTTTCAACTGAAACTAACAACCCCAGAAGATATCGCCGGTTTACCCCCTAGTCTCCTTAGTTTAGCCGCCCAAACCGCCCGGGGCCAAGGAGAAACTAACGCCAGCAGCGAAACTGGCCCCTGGGTGATTACCCTCGATTTTCCCAGTTATTTCCCCTTTATGAAATACAGCGATAATCGGGAATTGCGCGAAAAACTCTATAAAGCCTACGTTAGTCGGGCCGATCTGGGAGAATTGGATAATAATCCCCTCATCGATCGCATTTTGCAACTTCGTCAGGAACAAGCCCATCTTCTAGGTTATAGTACCTACGCCGAGGTCAGTCTTGCCCGGAAAATGGCCAATTCTGTGGATGAAATCGAGAAATTGCTTGACAATTTGCGCCAAGTAAGCTATGAAGCGGCAAAACAGGATTTAGAGGCCTTAAAAACTTTTGCGGGAACCGACGATCTCAAGCATTGGGATATAGCCTATTGGTCAGAAAAACAGCGTCAGGCCAAGTTTAACTTTAGTGCCGAGGAATTACGCCCCTATTTCCCCCTACCACGGGTTTTAGAAGGCATATTTAGCCTCGCTAAACGGATTTTTGCGGTAGAAATTATCGCCGCCGACGGTAAAGCACCTATCTGGCATCCCGAGGTGCGTTATTTCCAGATTAACGACGAAAAGGGCGAAAAAATCGCCTATTTCTACCTCGATGCCTACAGTCGTCCCGCCGAAAAACGCGGCGGCGCTTGGATGGATGTCTGTATCGGTCGGGCCAAAACCGGCACCGAGGTGCGTTTACCCGTGGCTTATTTAATCTGCAATCAAACGCCTCCAGTGGACGGAAACCCCAGTTTAATGACCTTTGAGGAGGTAACTACCCTATTTCACGAATTTGGCCACGGTTTACAGCATATGTTAACCACTGTGGATTATTCTGGCGCAGCGGGTATTAATAACGTTGAGTGGGACGCGGTGGAATTGCCCAGTCAATTTATGGAAAATTGGTGTTATGATCGCCCTACTTTAATGAGTATGGCCAAACACTACGAAACTGGTGAAACTCTCCCCGAACATTACTATCAAAAACTGCTTCTAGCTAAGAATTATATGAGCGGTTCGGCTATGCTGCGTCAGTTACATTTGTCTTTAGTAGATTTGGAATTGCACCATCGTTATCAACCCAATGGCGGCGAAACTCCTAAACAAGTCAGACAGCGTTTAGCGGCGACGACGACAATAATTCCTCCTCTACCGGAAGATGCTTTCTTATGTTCTTTTGGGCATATTTTCGCTGGCGGTTATGCGGCGGGTTACTATAGTTATAAATGGGCAGAAGTTCTCAGCGCCGATGCTTTTGCCGCTTTCGAGGAAGTGGGATTAGATAACGAAGAAGCAGTGAAAGCGATCGGCCGCCGTTTTCGCGATACTGTCTTAGCTATGGGGGGAAGTTCTCATCCTATGAATGTTTTTAAAGCTTTCCGCGGTCGCGAACCTAGTACCGAGCCTCTCCTCCGTCATAGCGGCTTATAAAAGTAGTCAAAAACTTTTTTTTGTGGTGCGTTACGGCAATATTTAGCTCTTGATTTTTTCCCTAAAAACAAGGGATTGTCTGACGCACCCTACTTGAATATATTGTGATAACATATCAGGAAAAAAAAGTTAACTAACAGGAGGAAACTGTAATGAGTATCGCATTTTTTCAAGATATTATCGAATCGGTAGAGAGTCTATCCATTGAAGACCAAGATTATTTGTTTGAGCTAATTCGTAAAAGACGCATTGAGAAACGCCGGGAGGAGATGGCTAAAAATGGCGAAGAAACCTTAAAATCTTTAGCAATGGGAACAGCAAAAAAAGGCAGTGCTGAAGAGATAATGGCTTATTTGTTAGAGGATGAAGAAGAATAAAATTAGTTGCTGACAAAAGCTTTAAAAGAGCTTTTCAACGCTTAATCAGCAAAAATCCTCAACTACAAAGCAAGGTATCAGAGGTTCTACATTTGTTAGAAGATAATCCCTTCACCCCTTCTTTAAAATCTCATAAGCTGACAGGTAGATTAGAAGGTTATTGGTCATGTTCTGTTAGTTACGATTGCCGTATTATTTTTACTTTTCGTCAAGATACTGATTCAGGAGAAACTTTAATTGTTATAGTTGATATTGGAAAACACGATCAAGTTTACTAATTTATCTCTTGAATTTGTTCTTGCTTATCAATTGTATAATTACAGTGCGATATCGCCTACTTTTCTAGCGTGCGTTCCTGGAAATTTTTGGGTCTGAAACCCCTTAACTACTGTATATTTTTATTAAGAATTATCTGTCCCTTGTAACATTAACTCTTAATTCTTAACAAATTACCCTAGATTCTCAGAGAAAAACTGATTATAATAAAGGGAACTGAACAGAACTGCTCGATCGATAGATAACTGATTAATTAAAGTTTTATTACTTTTGATGGACTGGGATTAAGAGAAGTAAATTTATTCTCGATCGCTCCCTGAAAGTGAGAAGAAATAGTTTTAATAAACAAAGAGTTTTCAACTTGGCAAAAATCCTCTGGGGGCAATACACATGGAAGTTCTAACCGAGACAATTAACCCAACTTCGCTCGAACGGGAACCGATCCATCTCTATAACCGAATTCAACCGCACGGGGTGCTTTTAGTTCTCAGCGAACCGGAGCTAAAAGTCAGCCAAACCAGCAGTAATAGCCGCAGTTTATTGGGTATTTCTCCGGGGGAAATTATCGGTAAAACCCTAGAGGAAATCTTCGATCCCTTTCAGATCGATCCTCTGAAATCAGCCATAGAAAATAACGATTTTGATGCTATCAATCCCTCCAAAATTTGGGCGCGGGTTAAAGGGGATGATTTTGCCGTCTTTGATGCTATTTTTCACCGCAACGCCGAACAAATGCTGATTTTAGAGTTAGAACCAGCTATTTCCTATGAAAACATTCCTTTCCTGAGATTCTATCACCTAGCCAAAACTTCGATCGATAAACTTGAAGCCACCCGTAACCTGAAAGATTTCTGTAATATCATCGTTAAAGAAGTGAGAAAAATGACAGGATTCGATCGAGTTATGTTATACAAATTCGACGAAGAAGATAACGGTGATGTGATAGCAGAAGACAAAATAGAACAACTAGAACCCTATCTCGGTTTACGTTATCCCGCTTCCGATATCCCTCTCCCAGCACGAAATTTATTAAGTGCTAATTGGATTCGACAGATTCCCGATGCTACCTCTGAACCCGTCGATCTAGTGCCTAGTCTTCATCCCGAAACTCAACAACCCTTAAATTTAACCCTGTCCAGTCTTAGAAGTGCTTCTCCCTGTCATTTAGAATACCTGCATAATATGGGAGTGGGAGCATCTCTAACCATTTCTCTGATTGAAAATAAACGTCTCTGGGGAATTATTGCTTGTCATCACCGCACCCCTAAATATGTACCCTACGAACTCCGTAAAGCTTGTGAATTCTTAGGAAGAGTGATTTTTTCGGAAATATCGGCACGGGAAGAAACCGAGGATTATGACTATCGAGTAAAATTAAGCTTTGTGCAATCGCAATTAATCGATTATATGGCGGAAGCTAATAACTTTATTGATGGATTAATTGCCCATAAACCGAATCTGCTCGATCTAACTAAAGCCACGGGAGCCGCTATTTGCTTAGGTGGTAACTATACCTTAATTGGAGTAACACCGAGCGAAGAAGAATTAAACTATCTGATTACTTGGCTAGAAAAAAACGTCCATGAAGATGTTTACTATACTAATTCCTTACCGCGAATTTATGCCGATGCGGGTAAGTTTAAAGACATTGCCAGTGGTTTACTAGCAATTCCCATTTCTAAACGTAATTATCTCCTCTGGTTTCGTCCGGAAGTAATTCAAACCGTGAACTGGGGTGGTGATCCGGGTAAAGCGATCGAAACGACTGCCATAGATGGTGATATTCGTCTCTGTCCGCGTAAATCTTTCTCCCTCTGGAAAGAAACCGTTCGCTTGAAATCTTTACCCTGGAAAGCAGTAGAAATCAACGCGGCACTAGAATTACGAAAAGCGATCGTCAATATCATCTTAAAACAAGCCGATGAATTGGCACGTTTAGCGCGGGATTTGGAACTATCGAACGCCGAATTAAAAAAATTCGCCTACGTCGCTTCCCACGATTTACAGGAACCCCTCAATCAAGTCGCCAACTATGTGCAGTTGCTAGAAATGCGCTACACCGAAGAACTGGACGAAGATGCTAAAGAATTTATTACTTTTGCCGTCGAAGGTGTCAGCTTGATGCAAACATTAATAGATGATGTGCTGGCTTACTCAAAAGTGGATATGCAGGCGGTAGAGTTTAATACCATTGATGCTAATCTGGCACTGGAAAAAGCTCTCGCTAACCTGAAAGGGAGAATTCAGGAAAGTCAAGCTATAATCACCGTTGATCCCTTGCCAATTGTCATGGCAGATAAAACCCAGTTAATGCAATTGTTCCAAAATCTCATCGGTAATGCCATTAAATTCCGGGGAAAAGCAACTCCCACTATTCATATTTCCGCGCAACGTCAAGAGGAGGAATGGCTGTTCTCTGTCACCGATAATGGAATTGGTATCGATCCCCGATTTTCCGAACGCATTTTCGTGATTTTCCAACGACTGCACACCCGCGACGAGTACCCCGGCACAGGTATGGGTTTGGCGATTTGCAAGAAAATTATCGAGTGTCATCGCGGACGAATTTGGGTAGAATCCCAATTAGGCAAAGGAGCGGTTTTCTGTTTTACAATTCCCCTAGGAGGTAACGAGCGTGAGCGCTGGCGAGGACGTGCCACACAAAATTATCTTATTAGTGGAGGACAGCAAAGCTGATATTCGCCTCATCCAAGAGGCATTAAAAACTAGCACCGTCCCGCACGAATTAGTTATCGTTAGGGATGGTGTCAACGCCATGGATTATCTGCGTCGAGAAGGGGAGTATCTCGATTCTCCCCGTCCTAATCTGATTCTTCTCGATCTGAATTTACCCAGAAAAGACGGACGGGAGGTATTAGCGGAAATAAAAAACGATCCCAGTTTAAAAAGAATTCCTGTGGTGGTTTTAACCACTTCTCGCAACGAGGAGGATATTTTTTATAGCTATGAACTGCACGTTAATTGTTATATAACCAAGTCGCGCAATCTCAACGATTTGTTCAAAATTGTCAAAAATATCGAGGCTTTTTGGTTAGAAACCGCTACTTTACCCGGGGAGTGAATCATTATCAGTTATCAGTTATCAGTTATCAGTTATCAGGTTTGAGTTTTCAGTTCATAGTATCAAGTGGCAAGTTCGGAGCTTTCTTTTCACTGATTACTGATTACTGTTTACTGATCACTGAAAAATCTTCCCACTTCCTAACCTCCGAAATCTCTTTAACTCTTGATTAAAAAATGGGACTCTCGCAGGATATAAAAGTTCTTTTAATCGAGGATAATTTAGCCGAAGCTCGATTATTAAAGGAAATTCTTAAGGGTAATGAAAAAAAAGAATTTCATCTGGTTAATGTCTCAAGATTATCCGAGGCTATTTCCCTGTTACAACAAACAAATTTTGATGTAATTTTATTAGATCTAACTTTACCAGATAGTCAGGGTTTGCAATCCTTAGCTCCCCTTTTGATTACGGCTCCGAAATTGCCGATCGTGGTTTTAACTAATACTAATGATGATAATTTAGCTTTGGCAGCACTGCGTCAGGGAGCGCAGGATTATTTAATTAAAAGAGAAGTAAGTTTAGAAATTTTAACTCGATCGCTATGTTATGCGATCGAGCGAAAACAGATGGAGGAAGCTTTACGAGAATCGAACGAAGCTTTAAAAATGAGCGTGATTGAACGCACTAATCAACTGGAAAAAGCTCAGGAATTAAATCAGTTAAAAACTGAATTTGTTTCCATGTTATCCCACGATTTTCGCAATCCTTTAAATAAAATTTTACTCTCGGCTGGATTATTAGAAGAAAGTCGCGATCGGTTGACAAAAGATCAGCAAGTTAGCTATTTTCGCATGATTCGATCGGCCATTAAAGACATGGATCAATTGCTCACAGAAGTGTTATTAATTGGCCGGGCCGATTCCGGGAGATTATACTGTCAATTTGATCCGGTGGATTTGCTGGATTATTGTCAGAAATTGGTAGAATCTTTTACGGTTAAGCCAGAGCCGCAATTAGCAATTATTTTCCAAATTGAGGGGAGCTTAGAAAGAGGACTTTGGGATATTAATTTAATTAAACATATCTTGACAAATTTACTGGGAAATGCTCTCAAATATTCACCCCAAGGGAACCAGGTAGAATTTAAGATTATTGTCGAATCCGAGCAGGTAGTCTTTAAAATTGTTGATCGAGGAATTGGTATTCCCAGCAAAGATCAAGAACATTTATTTAAACCTTTTTATCGCGGTAGCAATGTCGATAATATTCAAGGAACGGGATTAGGATTAGCCATTGTCGGACGCTGTGTGGAAGCGCACAAAGGACAAATTCACCTAGAAAGTGAGGAAGGAAAAGGCACAAAGATCACGGTAATTTTACCGATTATTACCGACATTGAACACCTAAATTGAGATCAACAATAGGGTGGCACCACAATTTTTTTTCTGCTGCCCCTCTCTCCTCTCCCCTAGGGTTGATTCATAGTAGGGTTGATTCATGAATCAACCCCACCTCTCCCCTCTCCCTTCTCCCCTTCCATCAGATTGATACTAAATCCAGTTATTAAAAACTGATTATCTATTCCCCCTTTTGCCTCTTGCCCCTTGCCTTTTGCCTATCCTGATATGTCACCTATACTTAACGGATTTAGTATGAGGATCACCCTGAGCGTTCATCCGATCGAGTGATTTTGCGGAAAAGTGTTAAAAAAGATTGCTGTTTGTAAAGACAACTGTTACCGTGGGTTCAAGAGTGCGCTTTGAAGGAGGAAAAATCCCATGCACCCTAACCTATCCATCTATCCCCCGATTGCTTCGCTACTTATGTAGGGCATAGATGCACAAATCAAAGATTTCAGAAGCAAAACCAATAAATTTCTGTACTGTTGCTTAAAACAGGAGTTTGATCATGAAATTACAGGGAAAAACAGCCCTAGTCACGGGAGCATCCCGGGGTATCGGACGTGCGATCGCCTTAGAATTAGCCCGACAAGGTTTAAGCAGAATTGTGATTGTTGCCAGAGATCAAGAGCGATTAGAAAAACTAGCCAAAGAAATTGAGTCCCTAGGGGTCATTGCCACACCTTTAGCCCTAGATTTAACCGAAAATGACCTTGTTAGTCCTTCAATTATCCGCGTTTGGCAAGAATGCCGTGGCATTGATATCCTCGTTAACTGTGCCGGTATTGCCCATCAAACCCCCTTTCTACGCTCGCAATTTTCGCAAGTGCAAGCAGAAATATCTTTAAATCTGATGGCCATGTACACAGTTACTCGCTTAATTGCCCGCCGGATGGCAATTAGGGGACAGGGAACGATTGTCAATGTTTCCAGCATGATGGGTAAAATTGCCGCTCCTAGCTTCGCTACCTACTCGGCCACCAAATTTGCCATTTTGGGTTTTAGTCAAGCTCTCAGGTCGGAATTACGGGAACACAACATCAAAGTTATCACCCTCTTACCCTCTTTAACCAATACGGATATGGTGCGAGAATTGCAGTTATTTCGATGGTTAAAACCGATGAGCGCCGAAGAAGTCGCCCAAACTCTAATTACCGGGTTAAATAGGCAAAAAACAGAAATTGTCGTCGGTTGGCAAAGTCATCTAGCTCTTTGGTGTCAAAAATTGGCCCCGAAACTGCTTGAGAAAATTGTCGATTTAGCTTCTCCCTTACGCCAAAGCAAAGGAAAGCGAGGATGGCGAGAAGTGTTTAACTAGGGTTTGATTAAATCTATCAGGGTGAGTATGGCTCACCCTAATCACCTTCACCAACAGGCAATTAAACGGCTGTCAGGGTTTTTTCTAGAAGTTGTCGGGGAGCTTGAACCGAACCACGACAGTGGATTTCCGCAGAATTATTGGGACTTTCAATCAGTTTAACTTTATCTAATTCGGCTCCTAATTGGCGGATCGGTTCTTCTAATAGTTGAGCGATATGTAAGGCAATATTTTCGGCGGTGGGAACCACTTCGGCAAAGTAGGGAATATCCTTATTTAAAAAAGCATGATCGAAGGGTTCTACTACCAATTCATCGATCACTTTTTGTAAATCCCCTAGATCCACAATCATACCGGTGCGGGGATCGATTTCTCCCGCCACGGATACTTCTAGGTGATAATTATGGCCATGACCGTTTACCCTGGCGCATTTGCCGTAGATTTCCGAGTTTTGTTCGAGGGTTAATTGCGGTAAAGCCAAACGATGAGCGGCACTAAAATGGGTTTTGACAGTTAAAGTTGCTTCCATATCTTTTCCTTGATATTCTGCCCACAATTCGGGGTGTTCAAATAGTTGAATTTTGACCAATGGTAAATAGGGTGCTAATCTTTGCCAGATAACTCTAGCGATATTTTCTGTGGTGGGTAGGGTTTGCTGAAATTCCGGCCAGACTTGATTGAGATAGGAGTAGTCTAATTGACTGGTTATCTCTCGTTTAATTACCTGTTTCACGGTGGAGAGATTCTCCACCATGCCATAAAGATTGAGTTCTTTGTATACGGAGACGTATAATTCGTAATTGTGACCATGACCGGGAAAACGGCTACCAAGACCAAAACGTCTTTGATTTTCGGCTTCGTCCCATTCTGGTAGATAATAGCGATGGCTGGCTGAAAACCGCGCTCGACGATTGATGATGCAATCCATAAATGTGGGCGATCAATGACTTTGTAAAGTTACGTTAAGAGTAACCCTTTCTAGCATAAACCAGTTTTGTCTCCTCTGGCTTGCGGACCGGGGAAAGTTATCCCTCAATTCCAGCAGGGTGCGATCGCTGTGAGCTTCTAGTCAGAAAATTGGCGTTGCTGAATCAAGGTATTAATGCCAACCGTGCATCGTATCCAAAAGTTAGTTTGGGTCTAGGTTTTAAAAATCCCACAAAAGAAGATTCAAGTCTCAAATCAGCAAGGCCGAAAATCCCTTGACTATCAAACTCCCGATCAAGTATTCTACAAACATACTTCAGACTTCGTTGCACTTCAGCTCTGAATCGGCACTTTGTCAATGCGTAAGTCCTATAATTTATGGTCGAGCAAATACCTCCTATTTATTTTCATCTTCCCGCTTCCCATCGACCCGACCCTTTGCCCGATCACGCCGATCAATTACGAACGGGTCGAGGTTCATTGGCTTGGATTTTACAAACTTATTTGCGATTACGCGAATCGAACTTTCCCTGTGAATTAGTAGATACTATCCCTAAAGAAGGTATTGTAATTGGTCATCGAGAATCGTTAGCTTATGATTTTCAACCCTATCCCAAGTTATTACTGGCTTGTGTTAAAGGGGATCAAAATCCTCAACCCTACGCTCAAATTCATATTGTCCAAAATCGACAGGAATTAACTGCTTCTCAACTTTATATACAATCAATAGCCGAAGATCGCTATCTTTTACCCGGTAAGCGATACTTTTTACCCCATTGGACTCAACCAGGCTTAATTCCTCGTGATCCTCAACGGGGCGATCGGTTTGAAAATGTAGTTTATTTTGGCCTTACTTCCAATTTAGCTCCCCCCTTACGCAAACCGGAATGGCAACGGCAGGTAGATAATTTAGGTTTAAACTGGTGCATTCAAACTAATGATAAGTTTTGGCATGATTATCGTCAAGTAGATGCAATCATCGCTGTTCGTCGTTTCGACTCAAAGGAAACTTATCCTTGGAAACCCGCCACTAAACTCTATAATGCCTGGTTAGCAGCTGTTCCTGCTATTTTAGGAACTGAATCCGCTTTTCAAGCAGAGTACAAAAGTGAGCTAGATTTCTTTACTGCTAATAATGAGAATGATGTTATTTATTATCTCAAAAAATTGCGGGACGACAATTACTTAAGGCAGCAAATAAAATCTCATTATCAAGAAAGGTCGAAAACCGTGACTGTTAGCCATCTTGTTCATTGTTGGCATCAGTTTATCTTGAATGAATGTGTTCCCGCCTATAATCAATGGTGTTCCCTTTCTCTCTGGCAACAAGAACAGTTCTTTTTGCGTCGTCGTCTCCTGTTGAAATTGAATCAACTGCAAATGAAAACCCTGAAAATTATCACTCCTCAATAGCCAATGGTTCTCGGTGATTGGGGACAGTAATCTTTGAAGTCCTCTTTTTACCCAGTTTTTGGGGTAGTATTCACTTATCTCTCTTAGATGGCGAGTAGTTGAGTAGTTACTGAGATTGACTTGACACTTTTTCTATAGGTTTTTTTCTGATCGGTTTCAATTATAGATATTTTATCTTGAACGAAAATTACCCTTCCTGTACTAAATCAAGATAACCCAAAGATTCGCCAGTATGCGCATCTAATATTTCTTCGTCATCGATAGGATAAACCATCATTCTTTGACCTTCTCGAATTCGACTAATTTCACCTCTATTCATTACTAATTTATAGTCGTCAATAACTTTGACAACTTTGGCAGGGAAGGTTCCTTTGGGTGATAAAAGGGGAGTTTCTGTGACGTTTTCGGCTCTTCTAGGTTCTGTGTGAGCATGGTATAATAGTAACACAGAACAGGAGGTGGGTTATCTGGATAAATTTTGAGCAACTCCTCGATTTACCAAATGTCACAGTGGTCAATTATCAAAAAATTGAGCAGACAATTTTCCTAAAGCTCGCCCTTTTAAATGAAACAATTGAATGTCCGAATTGCCATGAAACCTTGGACAGAATCAATCAGACAGAGTATAATCTAGTCAGAGATTTGTCAATATTAGGCAATCGAGTATATTTAGAAGTACCACGCCGCCAGTTTCATTGTCAAAATTGCCAAAAGTATATGAGCGAAAGATTGAGTTTGATGAGATTAAGACAGCATCATACAATCCGCTATGAAGCGATGATTTATGAGAGAGTAAAAAATTGTAGTATCGAAGAAATAAGTCGAGAAGAAGGGTTAGGATGGGAAGAAGTTCAGTTAATATTTAATCACTTTGCTAAAGAACTAGAAAAGGAAGAGTGGGAAGCACCAGAACGAATAAGCTTAAAGGATTACCTCATTTATTATGGAAGAATAAAGAGGACTTAAAGGACGAGCAAAAACAACAACTAGAAGTTATCTTGAAAGAACATCTATGCTTGGGAATAGCCGACGAAATGAAAGAAGAAATTAGACAAATTTATCAAGGTTGTAGAACGTTCAAAGGTGCTGAGAGAAAATTGGAAAAATGGATAAGAATAGGCGGAATATTAGATCAAAGTAGTGCCAGTATGATCCAGAAGCATTTGTCGGGTATCTGTAATTACTTTGAAAATCATACAACCAACGGATTAATTGAGGGAATGAATACCAAAATAAAGCTTATTAAAAGAATAAGTTATGGATTTACCAATTTTGAACATCTTCGACTTAAGCTGTTTGCTTGCTTTAATTCATAACAAAAATTAACACACGAAAACCAGAAGATCCCCCTGCTCCCTAGCTTACCTCATCAGCGATTAAAGGTAGCAAAAAAAAGAATTAGATTCGCAGAATGAATCGTACTAAATCTGGTTATTAAAAACTGATTATTTATTCACCCTTTTCCATAAGTGCCTGTTGCATGAGTGCCTCTCCTGATAGGTAACCTATACTCAAGGGATTTGGTATCATTAAGCCTTGGCGGAGAGTTTTTGGGTCTTCGAGAATCTCTGGATAGTAAAGAGCGACCATTCTTTGCCAGTGACGGACAGGATCACAACCCCCGGTGACAGAGACAAGACGACCAAAAACGGAATTGTTCAACCCAGTTTCACAGAGACGAAATTTCGCCTCTGTTAGCCGGACTGATAGCCGATTGAATCGCTAATAATTTTCTCGAGGATTTGTGGTCGGAGAATTTTCTTGGTAGGAAAGGCTGCTACCAAACTCGAATTCTTGTCCGTAGGCTTCCTCTCCGTGTTCAGGAACATCTAACCCTTCTGCTTCCGTATTCGGTTTAACCCGCAGCTCCATAAATAGACTGAGAACTTTCAGAATCACAAAAGTACCCACGGCCGCAAAGATATAAGTAGCGGCAACGCCAACAAATTGCGTCCACAGTAACCCCGGATTCCCAAAAAACAAACCATCATTTCCGGCTGAATTAACTGATTTTGTGGCAAAAAGCCCCGTAAGCAGCGCACCTATGGTCCCGCCGACACCATGGACGGGATAGGTATCCAAAGAATCATCAAAGCGCAATTTTGCCCGCAGACTAACCGCAAAAAAACAGGTAAGGGCAGTGATCGAACCAATGAGAATCGCCCCGATCGGCAGCACATAACCGGCAGCGGGAGTAATACCGACTAATCCCCCTAAAAATCCACTAGCAATACCGATCGCCGTCGGTTTACCCCGTAAAATCCATTCTATAAGCATCCATGTCAAACCACCGGCCGAAGCGGCGATCGTGGTATTAACAAAAGCTGTCGTAGCTAGGGAACTAGAGGAAAGCGCGCTACCCCCATTAAAACCAAACCAACCGAACCAGAGTAAACCGATACCCAGAAGAACAAACGGCACATTATGGGGTGCATAGGTTTGGACACCAAAACTACGCCGCGGACCGATCATCCAGGCGGCCACCAGTGCGGAAATCCCAGAACTAATGTGAACAACGGTTCCACCGGCGAAATCCAGCGCCCCAGTGGCTGCTAACCAACCCTTACCCCAAACCCAGTGAGCTAGGGGAGAATAGATTAAGGTGGACCAAAGCAGTAAAAACCAAAAATAGGCCTTAAAGTTGACCCGTTCCACGATCGCACCCGAAATTAAAGCCGGGGTGATGATGGCGAACATCATCTGATAGACCATAAACACTTGATGGGGAACGGTGGGTGCATAACCGATATTGTCAGGTGTGGCCGCAGTGACTCCGTTGAGAAACACCCAATCCAGACCACCGATAAAAGCTTCGATCCCTTCACCAAAGCCACTTTTACCCGGGGTGACATCAAAAGCAAGACTATAACCCCACAGCACCCAAGTTACACCGATGACGCCCATGGCCACCAAACTCATCATCATGGTGTTGAGGACGTTGCGGGAACGCACTAAACCCCCATAAAAAAAAGCCAGTCCGGGGGTCATTAATAAAACTAAAGCTGAGGAGATCAGCATCCAAGCGGTATCCCCAGAACTAATCGGATTGGGGGGAGCGGCGGTGATGGTTTCCGCAAAAACCGGGGCAACTCCGCAATTGAATCCCAGTCCCAGCAAAAGTACGGTTATTCCTACGATCTTTTTCATTGACGGTTGGTGGTTAGTAGCAAGATTAATTTTTTCTGTCCGGAAAGAGACAAAAAACCGAAAGAGAAAAGGTTTAGAAGGCAATTATAGCCACCGATCGCATCGGGGCGAGGCCTTCTTCCTTTTCTCTTTAACTTTGTCGGGGATAAGTTAATCTATCTTTACAAGGTTTAACCTAACGAGTGCTAGGCGTTTCCATGTCAACACTGGAAGCATAATAGCTACCAGCGACGATATCGGACTCCTTGACGAAACCGCTATAGGCTTCCATGCCGTGTTCACCCACATCCAGACCTTCCAATTCTTCTTCGGGAGTAACACGAATACCGAGGGTAGCCTTGAGGATTGTCCAAACAATACCACTAACAATCAGGGTAAATGCCCCTACTGCTACAATGCCGATAATTTGGTTAATAAACAGTTGGAATTGACCGGTGATTAAACCAGCATCTTTGTTGAAGATACCGACGGCTAAGGTTCCAAACACACCACAGACGAGGTGAACGGAAGTTGCACCCACCGGGTCATCAATTTTCAGGTTATCGAAGAAACCCACCGAGTAAACCACGACTACGCCGGCGATTAAACCGATGATTGCCGCCGACCAATAGGATACACCATCACAACCGGCAGTAACGGCGACTAAACCGGCGAGAATACCGTTAATAATCATCGAAAGGTCGGGTTTACCATCTTTCGCCCAAGCGGTAAAGGTAGCGGCAATACCCCCCGCAGCCCCGGCGAGGTTAGTGGTGACAGCGATATAGGGTACAGTTTCATTAACCGCTAAAGTAGAACCGGGGTTAAAACCAAACCAGCCAATCCAGAGAATTAAACAACCCAAGGTCGCGATACTCATGTTATGGCCGGGTAAGGCACTGGTGCGACCGTTGATGTATTTACCCATTCTCGGGCCGAGAATTGCCGCCCCGGTTAAAGCAGACCAACCACCCACCGAGTGGACCACCGTCGAACCAGCGAAGTCTTTAAAACCAAGGTCGGCTAACCAACCGCCACCCCAAACCCAGTGACCGGTGATCGGGTACATGATACCAACGATAATTAAGCTAAAAACTAGGAAATCGACGAATTTAATCCGTTCTGCCACCGCCCCAGATACAATGGTGGCCGCCGTTCCCGCAAAAGCGACTTGGAACAGGAAGAACACCGAGGTGGGCAAATATTTCGGCATGGCGTAGGTGGCAGGATCGCTACTGCTGAGGAACCAACCTCCTGTACCGAAAAATTCGTTACTGACAGACCCAAACATCAGCGAGAAACCGATCGCCCAAAATGATATGGTGGAGAGGGCGAAAACGATCAGGTTTTTGGCGAGAACATTAACGGCGTTTTTCTGGCGACAGAATCCCGTTTCTAGCATCGCAAAACCTGCGTTCATAAAGATCACGAGAATGGCGGCAATTAAAACCCAGATTGTATTGAGGGCGTTTTGCACATCTTCGGGGGTTAGGGGTTTCGCATCTTGGGCCTGTACGGCCGTGTTCCAAACCACAAAAATAATCGCAGACAAGGGAACACAGGCTAACCAGACAGGGTTAATTTTCGGTAATAAACCGACAAGTTCCCCAGATTTTCGAGCAATTCGTTTCATCGTTAATTCGTTTACTTTGTTGAGTTAGTAGGTCGATTCATTACTTTTGAAAATAATCACCGAGCAATTATGTCCGTTCAACCGCTAAATACTAGGAACAGAGGTCAATCATTTCAGAAGACCAAACACCTAGGGATTTATCTTGATCTGTGAGTAGTCAATGCTTTTCGATCTTTGTTTTTTTAATCTGAGATTTCTGTATTCTTTGATACATTTCATTTTAAAATAATAATAGTAGAGAAGTGATCAATAATTCAGTTATCAGTTATCAGATGTGAGTTTTCAGTTCACTGATTACTGTTTACTGGACGGCTACGCCGTGCCTTTGGCAACACTGAAAAAAGCTTCCCACTGATCACTGATTACTGATCACTGATCACTGATAAAGTCTCCCCTCCTTTGGAGAAATCAACCATGGCCCGGGCAACGGAATTCGATCGCACAATGATACAAAGATGTCTAACCCTTGCTAGGCAAGCCTTGGGGCGGACTTCTCCTAATCCCTTAGTCGGTTCTGTGATCGTTCAAGAGGGTACAATTATCGGCGAAGGTTTTCACCCAGGGGCCGGACAACCCCATGCAGAAGTTTTCGCCCTGAGACAGGCAGCAGAAAAAGCCCGTGGTGCCACTTTATACGTCAATCTTGAACCCTGTAACCACTATGGACGGACTCCCCCCTGTAGCGAGGCAATTGTGCAAGCAGGCATTAAAAAAGTGGTGGTGGGGATGATCGATCCTAATCCCCTGGTGGCGGGGAAAGGCATTCAAAGACTAGAATCGGCAGGCATCGAGACGCTGGTGGGAGTGGAGGAGTCCGAATGTCGTCAACTCAATCAGGGTTTTATCCATCGCATCACCGCTAAAAAACCCTTCGGTATTCTCAAATATGCCATGACTCTCGATGGCAAAATTGCCGCCACTAGCGGTCATAGCACTTGGATTACTAGCCCCGCTTCTCGCCAAATAGTCCATCAATTGCGATCGGCCTGTGATGCGATTATCGTCGGCGGTAGCACTGTCCGTCAAGATAATCCCCACCTCACCACTCACGGCCTCTCTGATCATAATCCCCTGCGCGTGGTCATGACTCGATCGCTCGATTTACCACCCTCCGCCCATCTTTGGGATACCAGTCAATTTCCCACCCTTGTCTATACACAAATTGATGCCAATGTCAAGCTTAAGCAACAATTATTAACAAAAGGCGTGGAAGTGATCGAACTCACCGAGGTGACGCCCACTTTAGTGATGGAAAATCTTTATCAGAGGGGATTTTGTCAGGTTTTGTGGGAGTGCGGCGGCGGTTTAAGTGCGGCAGCGATCGCTGAGGGCATGGTACAAAAAATTATCGCTTTTATTGCGCCCAAAATCATCGGGGGAATCCAGGCACCCACTGCCGTGGGTGATTTAGGTTTCCAGTTAATGAGCCAAGCTTTACAGCTAGAAAATGTCACGGTTAATTATCTCAATCCCGATATTTTGATTGAGGGATATCTGCAAAGTAAACAGTAGAGCTACTGCAATTCTGGCTCAATCGGCAAATCTCAAGCAACCGCTTGCAAAAGTCAAAAAGTCATCAATAACTGCGGTAATCTGGCACCTACCCCTAATTTTTGTGATCGAGTTCTAGAAATCGCCCTGCTGCCGTTAAATGCCTTTATCGGTACGGTTATCACCCTAGAAGAAGTTGGGCAATCGCTCTGTGATCAATGGTGCCATTATCGAGCAAAATAAAAAAGTTAGAATAGTCAAACCCTTAGTGATTGAACGTATGACGGTACTCGAAAAAGGTAATATCACGATTCATACCGAGAATATCTTCCCTATTATCAAAAAATCTCTCTACACCGACCATGAAATTTTTCTACGGGAATTGATATCCAATAGTGTTGATGCCATCTCGAAATTAAAAATGGCTTCTTTAGCAGGAGAAGCAAGAGGAGAATTCCCCGAACCAGAAATTAATCTCGCCATCGATAAAGAAAATCGTACCCTATCAATTACCGATAATGGCATCGGGATGACGGGGGAAGAAATCAAGAAATATATTAACCAAGTTGCCTTTTCCAGTGCGGAAGAATTTATCAATAAATACCAAAAATCAGCCAACGATTTAATCGGTCATTTTGGACTAGGTTTCTATTCGGCTTTTATGGTGGCTAAAAAGGTAGAAATTGATACTCTTTCCTATCAGGAAGGTGCTACCCCTGTCCATTGGTGCTGTGATGGTTCTCCAGAGTTTGAACTAACCGATTCTTCCCGCAGCCAAATCGGCACCACTATCACCCTAACTTTAATGGATGAGGAAGGGGAATATTTAGAACCTGCCCGCATTCGCCAGTTAGTCAAAACCTACTCGGATTTTATGCCTGTTCCCATTAAAATTGATGGGGAAGTGATTAATCAACAACGGGCTTTATGGAAAGAATCTCCTCAAAATCTGACGAAAGAAGACTACCTAGAATTCTATCGTTATCTCTATCCTTTCCAAGAAGAACCTTTACTCTGGGTACATCTGAATACCGATTATCCTTTCTTGCTCAATGGCATTCTCTATTTTCCCAAACTAAGACCGGATGTGGATGTCTCAAAAGGACAATTAAAGTTATTCTGTAATCAGGTTTTTGTCAGCGATCATTGCGAAGAAATTATTCCCGATTTCCTGATACCCTTGCGAGGAGTTATCGATAGTCCAGATATTCCTTTAAATGTGTCTCGAAGTGCTTTAACCAAAGATCGCACCGTTCGCCGTATTGCCGATTTTATTGCCAAAAAAATTGCTGATCGCCTCAAATCTCTCTACAACGAAGACGCAAAAGAATATATTCGTTGTTGGGGAGATGTGGGAAACTTTATTAAATTTGGTTCCTTGAAAGAGGATAAATTTAAACAGCAGGTAGAAGATATTTTAATCTATCGCACTACCTACAAACCCCCAGAAACCCCCGTACAAGTGGAAGTGCAAACCGCCGAAGGTGACGCATGGCAAGAAGCAACGGCGAAAACTCCCCTAGAAGCGATCGAACAGGAAGGTTATACTACTCTCAAAGCCTACCTGGAACGCCATAAAGAACGCCACGAAAATCGAGTTTTTTACTGTACCGATCCTCGGAGTCAATCCACCTACGTTGAACTCTACAAAAATCAAGGCTTAGAAATCCTTTTCTTTGATTCTTTCATCGATACTAATTATTTTATTCCTTTCCTAGAAAGAGAATACTCCGATGTGAAATTCACCCGGGTTGATTCTGAATTAGACTCGACGCTGCTCGAACAGGATCAAGCTAGTGAAATTATCGATCCCGGTAGTAATAAAACCCGGGCTGAATTGATCAAAGAAATCTTCGCCAAAGCTCTCGATAATTCCCGCATCAATATCAAAACTGAAGCCTTGAAATCCGATGATCCCCAAGGTACTCCCCCGGCAATTGTCTTACTTCCAGAAGCGATGCGACGCTTACAGGAAATGACGGCAATGATGCAACAAAAAGCCATGGCTTTCCCCGAAGAACATATTCTGATGATTAATACTAATCATCCCCTAATTCAACAGATTGTCCAGATTAGTCAGGGAAGTATTGTTACCGGTAGCGGCGAATCTCCATCGGCGCAATTAGCGAAAATGCTCTGTCAGCACGTTTATGATTTAGCTTTAATCGCTCAAAAAGGATTTGATGCCGAGGGAATGCAAGCTTTTGTGGAACGTTCCAATCGCGTTCTGACTAAGCTAACCGAAAAGATTTAATCTATTGCCAAACTTTAGCTGTTCCGATATGCTGAGAGTGTGTTAATTCACACTCTATTTTTTTAACCCGATCAATATGATCTAACGATAAGCTATCTTGCCGCCGTCAGCCTTGAATCAGTTAAGTAGTCGTGCAAAATTAATTTCCTAGTGAAGATAGGCAAGAGGCAAGAGGCAAGAGGCAAGAGGTGGTTAGATATGTGTAATTAATTTTGCTTAGGTACTTATCAGTTATCAGATGTAAGTTTTCAGTTCACTTATACTGTTTACTGTTTACTGTTTACTGTTTACTGATAACTGAAAAATGCGCTTACCCACCCTCAAATATGAGCGAGGAACCTTAATTCTCCATCCACCACCAAAAGGGAAAAAATGGCTAGATTTTGCCACTTGGGATGATCGTATTGAAAGATTTCGCATTTTGGCACTTCATTATCGTCCTCTGGTGGAAACTCTACAGGAGGAGGGCATTAACTTCCAAGATGAAGCAAAAGCTTTTAACAATTTAGAATTAATTGCCAGTTTTGAACGGGAACCTTACCCCCACCAAACTGAAGCTTTAATCGCTTGGAAAAAATCCCAGAGAAGGGGTGTTATCGTCCTTCCCACCGCTGCCGGCAAAACCTATCTTGCCCAATTAGCTCTACAATCGACTCCCCGCAGTACCTTAATTATCGTGCCGACTATTGATTTAATGCACCAATGGTATGCCCAGATGTTGGCGGCTTTTCCCGATGCCGAGGTGGGATTATTAGGGGGAGGTTCTAAGGATAATAGTGCTATTTTAATCGCCACCTATCAAAGTGCGGCAATTTATTCAGAAACTCTTGGCAATCGTTACGCTTTTTTGATTTTTGATGAATGTCATCATTTACCATCGGATTTCTTTCGGAAAATAGCGGAAGATTCGATCGCACCCTATCGTTTAGGCTTAACAGCAACACCGGATCGCGGTGATGGTAGTCATCAAGATTTAGATTATCTTATTGGTGCAATTGTTTATCAAAAAAGTCCCCAAGACTTGTCAGGAAAAGCCCTAGCCGATCATGAAATAATTCAAATTAAAGTGAAACTATCTGCCAAAGAACAGGAAAAATATCAAGAAGCAATTAAAATTCGCAATGATTTTTTAAGAAAAAATAATCTCAGTTTGTCTGGTTTAGATGGTTGGCAAAATTTTGTTATGATTAGTGCCAGAAGTAGCGAAGGGCGCCGGGCCATGTTAGCGCACCGGGAGTCGAAGGAAATATCCTCTGGAACCCAGGGAAAATTGCGGGTTTTAGCCGAGTTAATCTGTGAACACCATCCGGAACCAATTTTAATTTTTACCAACGATAATGCCACAGTTTACCGCATTTCCGAGAGCTTTTTAATACCTGCCATAACCCATCAAACTCCCGTGAAAGAACGCCATGAAATCCTGACCCGTTTTCGTCAGGGAGAATACAAAATTCTGGTGACTTCCCATGTTCTCAATGAAGGGGTTGATGTGCCGGAAGCGCGCATCGCGATTATTTTATCGGGAACCGGTTCCACTAGGGAATATATTCAGCGTTTAGGACGGGTTTTAAGAAAAGGCCAACAAGAGGATAAACGGGCGATTTTGTATGAAGTGATAGCCGAAAATACCACGGAGGAAAAAACCTCCCAACGACGACGGGGAGAGCAGAAAAATAAAACTAGCTATAAAACCGGTAATCGACAATTGGAATTATTGCCTTCTGCTCCGAAAAAATCTTTTTCTTTCCCGAAAGCTGCCGAATCTTCTACCCCTTGGGTAAGTTCTCCGGAGTCAGAGGAAGAATAGAAAATTTCTCTGGGGGATTTTCCTCTATAATAAAGATAAAAAATCTTAATTGATACCCCTATGACCGAACTTGCCCAACAAAAATGTCAACCTTATCAATCGGGTTCTTCTCCTATCACGGCCGAGGAAATTACCGCTTTACAGGCTAAAATTCCCGATTGGAATCTCTTAGAATACGAGGGTATTCCCCGTCTGCAAAAACTCTATAAATTTGCCAATTTTCAAGGGGCAATCGCCTTTACTAATGCCGTGGGAGAAGCGGCGGAAAAAGAAGGCCATCACCCCGCTTTATTGACAGAATGGGGTAAAGTTACCGTTTCTTGGTGGACCCATGACGTGGGGGGATTACATCAAAATGATTTCATCATGGCTGCCCGTACCGATGATATTTATCGCCAACAAAATGCTTAATCGTAGGCGCGAATCATCGCTTGGGTTCCCTGTTTAATTCCCTTGCCTTCGTCCAATTCCGCTACTACTTTAAATAGAGTTTCCGCTAAATCTGTCCCGGGCAGAATTTCCCCGGCTGTCTGGGCAGTTTCTTTAACTAATCGCAAATCTTTTAAAATATGTTCAATCATAAAAGCTGGCTGTAAATCTTGGGCGAGGATTTTTGGTCCCAAATTTTCCAAAGCCCAAGAACCCGCCGCCCCCGTTTTACAGACTTCTATGACTAAATTGGGGTCTAATCCTTGAATTTTTGCCATTTTTAGAGCCTCACACAGTGCCACCATGTGAACCGCCCCCAAGACTTGATTACAGAGTTTTACCGCCTGTCCGTTGCCGATTTCGCCACACCAGCGAATAGTTTTACCCATGGCTTGAAAACAGGGCAGACAAGTCTGAAAATCCGCTTCTTTCCCCCCCACCATAATAGTTAAACTGCCGTTTTTCGCCCCAATATCGCCCCCAGAGACGGGAGCATCGAGAAAACGGAGATTATTTTCCTCTAGCTTTTTACCAATCATCCTAGCGGCTTGAGAGCCAATGGTACTCATATCCACCACCAGAGTTCCCACCGCTGCCGATTCCATGACACCCCCCGGTCCTAAAATTACCGCTTCCACGTCAGGCACATCCCCGACGCAGGTAAAGACAATCTCGGCATCCCTGACGGCGGCGGCGATACTAGAACAAATGTTCGCACCTGCTGCCCCGGCAATGGTTATCCCCGGCACCTCTGGGGTACGATTCCAAGCATTGACAGCAAAACCTTGACGGACAAGATTAGCCGTCATCGGCGCCCCCATCACTCCTAATCCTAAAAAGGCAATTTTTTGACTCATAATTTTGGTAATCAAGGGAAAGGGAATTATGAATTATGAATTATGAATTATGAAGTGGGGTATATTTTCAGTGAACAGTAAACAGTTAACTGAAAACTAAAATCTGATAACTGATAACTGATAACTGATTTAGGATTCTACCATTTGCAGAAATTGGGCTTCTGAAAGGGTTTTAATGCCTAATTTTTGAGCCTTTTTGAGTTTCTCACCGGGAGCTTTACCGAGGAGAATATAATCAGTATTCGCACTGGGGGAACCGGTAACAGTACCACCGACATTAATAATTAATGATTTCGCTTTCTCGCGACTGATTTTGCTGAAGGTTCCTAGTATAACTACGGTTTTTCCCCTTAGGGGATTTTCTGCGGATTCTTGACTCGTCTGGACTATCTTTGCTGCGGGTTGCACTTCTAAACTTGTATCGGCAACCGGGATTTTTTCTGCTGCTACTACCGGAGTTTCCTTGGCCATCACCGGGGGGGTTTCTGGTTCTGCTACTACTGGAGTTTCACTAATAATTGCTTCCGGTTCATTAGTAATAATGGGAGCAGTTTGTTTAGAGAAATCGTCTCTTTCTTGCTGTAGGTTTTGAATTTTAACCTCTAAAGCAGCGATTTCTTCTTGCTTAGTTGCTAACTCACCCTCGAACTTAATTTTTTCTTTTTCTAAAGCTTTAGCTGCCGTTTTTTGGGCTTCTAAATCTTGAGTTAGTTGGCGATTTTGTTGGCTTAATTCCTCGATATGACGGGAAGTTGTGGTCTCTAATTGGTCTTTTTCGGAACTTAACTGGTGTAGTTGAATCTCTAAATTAGAAATGTTTTCCCGATAGGTTTCTAGCTGTTGGGGTAACTGGGTTAATTCCTGTAATTGCCCTTCTAAATGGACAATTTTTGCCTGAGAATCGGCCAATTGTTGGGGTAACTGGGTTAATTCCTGTAATTGCCCTTCTAAATCAGCAATTTTTGCCTGAGAATCAGCCAATTGTTGCGGTAACTGGGTTAATTCCTGTAATTCCCCTTCTAAATCAGCAATTTTTTCGGCAGCAGTGGTTAATTCTGCCGATAATTCCCCTTTCTGGACTTCTAAAGCTTGTAACTCCAGTTTAGCTGCTTCGAGACGAGCGCCGAGACTGTCCTTTTCGGCGGTTATG
The DNA here is from genome assembly GCF_020245945.1 of Microcystis sp. M015S2. Taxonomy (NCBI): domain Bacteria; kingdom Bacillati; phylum Cyanobacteriota; class Cyanophyceae; order Chroococcales; family Microcystaceae; genus Microcystis; species Microcystis sp. M015S2. The sequence goes on along the minus strand of NZ_JADBTX010000033.1, from coordinate 1,312 downwards.
GCTGTCACTTGAGCGACGGTTTCTTGGAGTTTTATAGTTAAATTGTCGCATTCTTGCCCTAAAGAGAGCGATCGAGTTTGACTTGCGGCTAAATCTTCGCTGAGAGACTTTTTTTGCTGCTCTAACCCAGTAATTTGACCCTGTAAGCTGGCTATTTCTTGCTGTCCTCGCTCATACTGTTCTGTTTGGTCAGCCAGATTCTGTTCCAAGGTTTGAATTTGACCTTGCAAGTTGGGAATTTGGGCGGCTAAATCGCTTAATTCTTGGTTTTTATGCTCTAAATCGGCCACTTTCGCCCTTAATTCCTCAGCTTTTTCTAGCTCTTGCTGTAAAAGAGCTTTATCCTGTTCTAGGGTCTGAATTTGACTATAGAGAGAGGTGGTCTGTTTTTTGGTCAAATCAAATTGACGGTTAATTTCACCTTTTTGCTGCTCTAAAGTTTGAATCTGTGCCTCTAGGCTAGTAATTTGGGCTTTTTCTCCCTCTAATTGCTCCATCAAACCAGCTTTCTCCGCTTCTATTTCCTTAGCGGTGGTTTTCAGGTGTTCAATTTCACTCTCACCTATCTGGACAGCTTGCTGGAGGGACTGGAGAGAATTTTCTAAATCCGTAGCTTTGTGCTGTAATTGGGCGGAATGTTGTTCTATGTAAATTATTTTGGCGTGCAGCTGCTGATTTTCGTCTTTTAACTCTGATTGCGCCACGTCTAAACCCTTGACTTGAGCAAACAAATCTGAGTTACTTTGCTGTAATTGCGCTTGTGCGGCTAAAAGGGCGGTATTTTTGCTGACGAGACCAGAGCGCGACCAGAGGAATAGTCCTCCGAAAACAGCACTTAAACCTAATCCTTCATAAATTAATTCGTTGAGCATATCTACCCTCCTAGACAAGCGAAAAACAGTCACCTAACCGAACTGATGCGGCAATTTTGGTTATAGACCTACATCTCTACTTATATCAGTTACGGGGTGCATTCGGGGAAAGGGCGGGGAAAAAGTCACTTCTTTCCTCCCGGTGTAAAAAGGTGATTTAGCTATTCGCGTTATGCTAATTTGTACCTGATCCCATTCTTGGGTGATTTCCAGGTCAATTTCTTCCTGATGATTAAAATAGTAGCCCATGGCCGCAGGAGCTATGGTTGATAATTATCCATTGTCCTTGCCTATTATCCATTAAACCTCTCCATAATTTAATTAAATCACAATAATAGGATATAATAAAACAAATAGTAAATCAAAAAAAGCCATGAAAAACTACACTTGGGAATACATTCAAAAATATCCGAAACAAACTAAAAGACTATTAGGAATTG
>NZ_JADBTX010000032.1:0-27038 GCF_020245945.1 Microcystis sp. M015S2 | reverse complement strand
TAATAATAATTCCTAGTAAGCTCGCTCCTATCCCTAATTCTTTCGTTAGCTTTTTGCCTAGAATTGCTAAATCTATTTCTAGCGAGAGAAGCTAGAAGCCTTTGTTGGCAAGTTTTCTAGCTCGCTTGTCCCCCTGTCAGGGTCTGATGTCATTATCTACGACTGTTACAACAGTCTTTGACCACCAACGAAATAGAAACCCTTGAACAACAACTATAAAAATCAGTACTACTCTCTGAGAATCTAGCTGGTTTTGTATAAAAGTCACAAAAATCCTCCAACCTAATTGATAATTAGAAGGGTTGTCGTTTTTAGACAACTCCAATAGATCTCGTAATAAGACACAGAAATCTAGCACAACTGGTGCAAAAAACCACCAAAATGACACACATAAAATGGTGTAGAGAATCACATATAACCAATTGATTTTGAACGCATCTCGATAATGGTGCATCCTTGGGTTATTCTTGAAAGTTAGCCAAACTTGAGCGACAGCAACAGTATAGATAAATCCCGTTAATATCGGCCAAAATCTTGCGTGAAATTTGCCTATTTCGTAGATAAAATTGTTGTTGACATAATCAACAATATGTAGCAGGTGTTTCAAAATACGTTTTTGGCTGTTAATGGAGCTTTGCGGAAACAAGCTAGACATGATTGATTTTACCTCAACTATGGGTGAAAACTAAAATTAAAGCTTTATGGTTGCTAATAGACACGGGTTAAGGGGAGGGGAGTGGTTTTTGATTAACATAAAAAAAATTGGCACTATTTCTTGGAAATATCTACGGGAGAAGAACGTCTGATACCCATGGAAAATCTTTGATTTTGGCTCTCCAAGATTTCATGAATGACACCTTCCCAGCGAATCGCCTTAATCTTTAATTCAATTAAATGCTTTCTCGTTGACTGTCTGATGTTAGGATCACGTGGTTCTAACATAAACTCATAGTAGCTCTGAATTACTGAGTCGTTGAACGACTGCATCTCCAGTATTGTCTTCCTTTTTTTGCCAGCAAAATCAATGGTTTTAACCAGACGATTCGTTGCAGTTAGCAAAGCAGTTAGCAAATTCTTTTTACGGGACTTTCCTTGTTGTTGATTTAATTGATCATAAACATCTTGTAACTGCCTCTCTATGTGAGCGATTCCTTTTGTTATTTGGCGAAAAGCAATCTCAACTTCTTCTAGATTACTAGGGTTTTTCCTCATTAATTCATCTAAGCGATCTACTCCTTCGCAAATGTCCTCCCTGGCTTTAGTTAAGCTTAAGATCCGAAAGGTTATGTTATTCTCACCCTGCATAAACTGAACAAATGGAGGGTAGGTAAATTTACCAGTTTCAGCAATTTTTTGTTGAAAAAGCTGTAACAATACAAGGGGATCAACTTTTGCCTCTTTGTCCCTCTCTTGATCTGACAAAACATTAGTGCTTGGTGGTTTTTTCAGAGAGACATTTGTTGTGAAACCAGGATAAAGAGACTTCCCTGTTTCTTTAACATACTGGTGGTAAAGATAAAGGAGTTTTTCGTCCTCGTTTAAATGTTCCGCTACCAGTTGTTTTTGTTGAGGTGTGAGGTTTGGTTGAAGTAAAAACTTGAAGGGATTAACGTACATTGTTTTATCTCCTGTTCCTAATCAATAGCAGGAGGCTCTTGATCGTTCAATCCTTCCGCCACAGCATCAATGAGTTCGTCAAAAGCCTGTTTAGCGGTTGGGTCGAATGTTAAAGCAATGCTGGGCTTATTGCGATGCCAAAGCGTCATCAGAATCGATGCACTAGAGAAAATAACGCTAAGGCTTGCAAACATAAGGGGGAATCCAAGCTTATCCGACTCTCCAGTGAGTAATTTACTACTAAAATTCCCCATAGAGGTACTAACAGCTTCTTGTCCGGCAGCAATTCGACCGTTTTCGGTAAAATGCTGGCTATAGAAGCCCCTTTTTTCCTTTTTAAGATATTCGAGACTACCACCCGACTGCTCAACAGTAGATTGCACCGTATCTAGTTGCTTTTGACCTTGCTCTCGCAGTTTCTTTCCGTCAGCTTCTAACCGTTTAGGCTTGCGACAATAGGGTAGATCTGCTGTAGGTATCTTGTCAAAGTACTTTGACGATACTCCATGGGGTCCATGTAATTTTTCGTAGAGACTAGATGTTTTAGGATCGTAAAGTTTCTCCGATTTGCCCCGTTCTGCTTGATATTCAGCCGTTTTTGTGTCGCAAATCTTTTGAGCGACTTTCGCCTGCTCTAATACTCGTTCTCCTTCAGCTATGTTTCGGCGAGGAGTGGCATAGAGATGTTCTTCTACTACTTTGTCGGCGTAGATTTTAGATAATTGAGCGGAGTTAGTCAGGATTTCCGAGCCAACACCCGAAATCAGCGTTAAAACGACTTGTAAGCTGATATTAGCCCACAAAGATCGATTAGCCCACTTGCGACTGGCAGGATTAGCATTGGAGGCCGCTGTCGAGGTAGAGTTCCCTGCTAACTGACAGAGTACGATGACAGTTACAGCACTAATCACCCCTGAAACTCCCCCACCGACACCAGCATAAGCTATAGGGACAACACCGACTGTATTCCACCAACCAGAGATCGTTTCCATTTCAGCGGTTAGTTTTGATTCCTTTTCGATCGCATCTGTCACCATAACGTCACCGTGGAGGTTCCGGGGATTGACGCGGACCAACTCAGAATTGAGAACTTTTTGCCAGAAACCGATTGTTTCAGGTGATAGATCGCCGTTTTTTGCCTTCTCTACCAAGTCTGGATGATTCTGTTTAATCCTGTCGATGAATTTGTGGGGATTAGAGCGATGGTCTTCTAGAAAGTCATCCCAACTCTTATAGGGAAAAGGAGGAGGAATTTTATTGTTGCTATCGTCTTCAGGAAACGCAAAAGTTGTTTTTGTCATCATGCCCTCAGTTGAGCTAAAATGGTTAAGCAACCCCCTTAATAAGGGGGTTTTAGTTATCGTTATTTGCCGTGCTGAGAATTATCTCGATATCTTCCAGACTGGGAGTTTCAGGCACCACAAATTGTTCCTGCCTCGATAAGGAGGCGGTTTGAAGAATCATAAGCTTTTCCTTGATAAGAACGGATGTACCACAAAAGCGACGAGGTAGCAAAAGCAACCTGGTGACTTTATCATAGCAGCCTGGTTTTTTTGTGTCAAACATAATGACACTATTTTTTGAAAATATATATTGATTAACCCATAAATTAAGCTTTAGGTATTAAAATTTAGTTCATATATACTGTTATCTGAGTCCAAAATCAGTACATATAAACTGTTTATAAAAAATACAGAGTATATGTACTAAGAAATTGAGCAGGACATAATGTTCTAGAATGGAGAAAGCACCCTGCTCTCCTGGAACGGGAAAGGGGAGGTGAGGGCTAGAAATATAGAACAATAGTATTATCCAAGCAACGACGCAGTTAGATATGACTAAAAAATCACTAAGAAAACTTATTGAGTTCCTTAATAAAGAGTGCCTAGTTACCCAAGGAGAGCTTGCAGAAGGCTTAGGCATCAGTCGTGCAGTCGTAAGTAAATACTTTAGTGATAAAGAAAACTATGTTTTACCAATTGTGCGTGAAAACATAATTAGCCTTTTTAATTACATTAAAAAGAATGAGGATAACCCGCCGACGGCTAAAGGTATTACCGATGCAAAGTTATCCGTAGAAGAAAAAGAGAAAAAAATTAAAGCTGCTATGGACTTCCGGGAACAGATAGCTTCAGTCGATGAATTCTTAGAAATGGCGGGGTATCTCCCCGAACATAACAAAAATATACAAGTATCTACCAACATCTTTCAAATGGTTTTAGAAATAGCGACAGAGTTGGAACTTTTGAGTGTAGAAAATGCACAAAACTTAAGTTTTGATTTTAAGTCTCTGCTTCATACTAAATCCAAAACAAGCAGCCAAACAGATGAGGATGACAGAAAAGATTATTTAGCTGAACGTATAGCTGAGATCGTCACAGATAACAGAATTCCATTGACATTGATAGAAAAATTATCCATTAAGCAAAAGTTACAAAAAGTCAAAATCAAGTTAGAGCAAAGAAATAAAAAAACGTTTACAGAACAAGAAGCTCTTGCTCTGTTTATTAGCATAGCAATAAAAGAGAAACTGTTGAGAGATTTAGAAGATATAAGCATTCGCTTAGAAAAAGTAGAATATCAAACCTTATCTTTTTCGATTAACTCTGGAGATGAATTTAAGGATTTACATCAAATAATATGGGGCAAAATCGCCCGTCAAGAAGAATGGAAATTAGTGGGCTATACGGAAGAAAATAAAATGTTAGAATGTGATACTTTTCATGAATCTGAACCTGTATTATTAGCTAAACTAACTTGTATTTTTAGATATAAAAATCAAGCCGAAAAACTAACTTTTACTTATACATCAAATAATACCTTTTTAGAAAATGGTGTTGCAGCTATTGGACTCAATTTAGGCTTCAGTCCAGAGTTAGGAGACATCAATTTCTTATCAACAAAAGTTATATCAACTGACAAAAATGGGTTAGTTGAAACAACAGTTCTTCTTAAAGAAAAAGTGGGCGAAAATGATAATAAATATCAATATTATCAAGCGACTTGGGTAGATATTGATACCTTTAAATCCACACTACAGGCTATTTTATCCGCCTCTATCCATTGGCTATCCTATCATGCTAGAGATAATAATAATGGATTATTACAATTAGGAAATTATCAATCACTTTGTGTAGAATTAACAAAGATTAGACATAGGGCGTTTAATGCTAGACGTACTTTAAATGATTTTCAATTTTTGGATGACGAATGTGGTGATTCAAATATTACTGGAATTGTTGATGATGCTATCAATCAATTAAAAAAATTAGAAAAAGAAGACTATTTAGGAGTAGGAAAAATTACCGAAGCTTACCGAATTAACTTTTATTTATGTTACCTTGAAGCCCAAATCATTCGTTTAAGAAGATTTAACACACAGGGAAATATTCAGCAAGTAACAGAAATCTTAAATAACATTAAAGAGACCCAAGATAAATACTTTAATTCAGAGGAAATGATAAAAAACAATTTTGCAAACCTCATGAAGTTAAGAGATGTTGAAGACTATCTGTATAAATTTTCAATAGGTCACGAAGACGTATTCAACTTGAACAACTTGAACGACTTGAAAAAAGTAAAGAATGATCAAAACAATTCGGGTAAAGAAAATGACGCTGATAAAGATGCTGGACTAGATGTTTACACTTCACTATCAGAAGTTTATGGCAATGTTGCAAGATTCCAATTTTATCTTTCTGATGATAAAGACACCTTAATTAAAGCAAGAGAAAATTTTCTCAAAGCTGCTTATCATGCTTCTCGTATGGGAGCAAAGCGAAGAACAGCAAAATGGATTACATTTGCGGGAAGAGTGAATGTAAGATTAGGTAGTCAGAATGATGATCTTATTCCGATAGAACAGTATCTTTATCTGAGTAAAGCTATTATCAGCAAAGGAGTTAGTGCGGAATATAAACCCATCTTCAGGGACGCTTTAGAGTCGGAAATAAATTTGCTTCGTGGAGAACTGCATTTCATGGGAAGAAAATATGAACAGGCCTTTTATTGTTTTTTATTAGCACTGAAAGGAAGTATTTTTCTAGGGTTCAATCGTCGAATTAGTGATAGTTTGTATAACCTTCATAGATGTTATAAAAAACTAGGCGGCACATCCATAAGATCCCTGCTTGAGAAACAAGAAAGTTGTTTCCAATTACATGAAGATAAACGGGAATTAAATCCCCAAAGCAATGCTGCCTCAGAAGCAGCTATTGATTTAGTTAACAATTACTTGCAGAATGTTCAAAATTCCGAGTCCTTTCAAAATAATAATTCTAAGGACTACATTATTCCTACGGATAGCTTTTTAAACACGGCTAAAGGTATTTGGACTCAATGGTACAGAGCTATGACCGATAGCAGTGAAATAGATAGTCAACATCCAGTAGCAATTTTAATGGATCAAGGTAAATGGCTATCTATTCTTGAAGATTAAAAGTTAATAGCTAATATCTGAAATTCTTTTATCAAGTTAAGAGCTTCTGATTGATTTCTGCTGCTTTGCTATCTTATCTCTCTTTTCCTTATCCCAAAAAAACAGATCAAACTGGTTAATCTTCTTCAGTCTTGGCATCTATGCGGAATTAGTTCCGTTTACTTAACACTGAAAAAAACTCTCTGGTTATCGCCGATGATACCAACGGGTAAATAATTTTTCTAACTCCACCCAAACGAATAACAAGGTACTAAATCCCAAACAGATTAATAATTCTTCTTTAGTTAAAAATTGAGTGCCGAAAAAATCCCGCAGGGGAGGAACATAGATTAACATCAGTTGAAAAATTGTCGTCAGGGTTACTGCTACCCAGAGATAGGGATTAGTCAAAGGATTCATTTCTATGGTAAGATGATCACTTGATCGCACGGAAATGGCATGACCCATTTGAGCTAAACAGAGAGTAGTAAAAACCATAGTTTTCCATGAACCGGTATTACCAAAAAGCGGGTCCAATCGCACAGCGATTAACATTTGAGTGATATTAATAATCGAAAAAATAATCCCAATTCTCACAATATAACTGCCCAAACCGCGAGCAAAAATACTTTCTTGGGGACTAAAAGGAGGGCGACGCATAATATTAGGAGAAGCGGGTTCCACTGCCAAAGCTAAAGCAGGTAAACCATCAGTAACTAAATTCATCCAGAGAATTTGTAGGGGAGTTAGGGGAGTAACTAAACCCAAAAGAGGCGAAGCAGCGATAGTAATCACTTCCCCGATATTACTGCCGAGAATATATTTAATAAAACTGCGAATATTGTTATAAACCACTCGCCCTTCTTCCGTGGCAGCGACGATGGTGGCAAAATTATCATCAAGGAGAATCATATCACTAGCCTCTTTGGTGACATCGGTGCCGGAGATTCCCATGGCAATACCTATATCTGCTTGTTTCAAGGCCGGAGCATCATTCACCCCATCTCCGGTCATAGCAACAAATTTACCCTTTTTTTGCAAGGCGCGGACAATGGTTAATTTATGTTCGGGGGAGACACGGGCATAGATGTTAGTTTTGTCAATGAGGTTTTCTAGCTGAATTGGTGATAATTTATCTAATTCTCGCCCTGAGATCACTAAAGCTCCCGCTTGGGCAATACCAAGACTCTTAGCCACCGCTAGAGCGGTTAATTGATGATCGCCGGTGATCATAATCGGACGGATTCCCGCTTCTCGACACCTAGCCACGGCGATTTGTACCTCTGGTCGCGGTGCGTCGATCATACCGACCATTCCTAACCAAATTAGGGCATCTTCGCTGATTTCAGTTGATTCTGGCGGATAAATCAGGTTTTTGTAGGCTAATCCTAAGACTCGCAAACCCCTGTTAGCCATAGCATTGTTAGCGACTAAGACTTTTTCTTTTTCCCCATCCCCAAAAGGAAGACTTTCTAATCCCGATTGATAGGAGAGACACTGTTCAAGGATTAATTCCGGGGAACCTTTGGTAAATAGTACGGGATTGACTCCTTGACAAATGACCGACATTCGCTTTCTTTGAGAAGAAAAGGGGATTTCAGCGATTCTAGGGAACTCTTGCTTGGTTAGGGATAAATTTAAGCCCGCTTTCGCCCCTAAAACTAATAAGGCTCCTTCCGTGGGATCGCCTAAAATGCTATCATGACCGTTATCGAGGTCTAAACTGGCATCGTTGCAGAGGATACTGGCAATTAAGAGATGGTGTAATTCTAGATCGGTTTTGGGATCGATCGCCCGTTGCTCGGTGTCTAAAAATTGTCCTTTTGGGCTATATCCTTCTCCAGTCACCGAAAAATTGCGATTAATTGTCTCTATCTCCCGCACGGTCATTTTATTTTCCGTTAGCGTCCCAGTTTTGTCGGAACAGATCACATTAACGGAACCAAGGGTTTCTACTGCCGGCAGTTTGCGAATCAAGGCCTGACGTTTGACCATGCGTTGGGTACCTAGGGCGAGAGTTAGGGTGATAACTGCGGGTAATCCTTCGGGAACGACGGCTACTGCCATACTAAGGGAAACTTCGACTAATTCCTCTAGGGCCGACCAACCGGCATTGATCAGGCCGATGGTAATAGTCAGGGCAACTAGAATGAGAGAACCAGCAACAAGGACATTACCCAAGTGAGTCATTCTTTTTTGGAGAGGAGTGGGTTCATTGCCGACTGTTGCTAACATTTGAGCGATTTTGCCTAATTCCGTTGTCATTCCCGTATTGGTAACGATGACCTTGGCCCGGCCTTGCAGTACCTCTGTTCCGGTAAAGACAAAATTTAAGCGATCGCCAATGGGAGTATCCCTGTCTAAGGGGTCAATGGAGGCGGATTTATTAACACTATTTGCCTCTCCTGTCAAGGCCGATTCGCGAATTTGCAGGTTAAAAGCTTCGATAATTTGGCCGTCGGCGCTGATTTGGGTTCCCGCTTCAATCAGCATGATGTCCCCGGGGACGAGATTAACCGCGTCTATTTCTCTGCGTTGACCCTCGCGGATAACATTAACTTGGGGAGAGGAAAGTTTTTTTAAAGCGGCCAGAGCTTTTTCGGCGCGACTTTCTTGCAGATAGCCGAGGATACCATTGAGGATGACAATTGTTAAGATAGCGATCGTATCTTTGAAGGGAACACCAATTTTAGCCAGATGACCGCGCTGCAATGCCAGTAAATCCAGTCCCCCGGAAATTATGGCCACGGCAATTAAGAGGAGGAGCATAATATTGGTAAACTGATCTAGGAGAATTTGCCAATTACTGCGCCCTGGACGTTCTTGTAGTTCATTTTTGCCATAATATTTAATTCTTTGGGCGATTTGCTCCCTATTGAGGCCATTAACAGCCGAACTACCGAGGATAGATAGGGTGGTTTCCACCGGATAGGTATGCCAAGGTTGTTGCAAGTTAAGGCTAGAATGGGCAGAATAGTCGGCATTAGCGGCCATGGCAAGTGAAGATAGTTGATCTAGATAGATCTTAGCCCTTTCTTTCCAGGGTCACAGAAAAAAACAAATGTTTAAACTGGCTCTTCCTGCTCATAGACAGTCTTAACGAGTAATGTAGATAAGTAGCTGGTTATAATTAAATTGAAGATAGATCCCCCCTTAATCCCCCCTTGATAAGGGGGGTGTCTGAAAGTTTTTAACATCTACCTACTTAGTCAACAGCTTAGTAGGGTAAAGTAAACCAAAATTGTGAACCTTTTTCGTCATTATTCATAATGCCAATTTCACCCCCGTGAGCATGGATAATTTGACGACATAGATATAAACCTAGTCCTAAACTAATCTGATTATTATTATTGCCTCGTTGATAGCGATCAAATAATTGTTTTCTCTGGGTTTCGCTAATTCCCACCCCATTATCGGCAATAGTACACCAGAGATAATTGCCCTCTAGTCTAGCGGATAAAGTGATAATTATCCCCTGGGGATTGTGTTTAAGAGCATTGGCTAATAAATTCTCAAAAACTCGCCAGAGATGGTGAGCATCGGCATTAACTAAGGGTAAATCGTGGGAAAAATTATTAATTAAAGTTGCTTGATTTTCCTTTAATCTTAACTCCCATTCCTGACCGATCTGTTGACCAATTTCGTAGAGAGATAAAGGCTTTAGTGCTAGGGAAACTCCCCAAAGATCATTTTGTCGGGTTTCGACGAGAGAATCAATTAAAGTTAATTGTCGATCACAACTGTCGGCCATCTGTTGTAAAATCTTCCGGGATACTTCTTTAGTTTCTCCCTGAGAATTTTTAATTAAATTATTTAAGATCATTGACATCCCGATCACGGGATTGCGGAGATCATGAGAGACAGCATAAAGATAAATTTCTAAAGTTTCCTCAGTTTTTTGACGTTCTTGAATTTCGTTTTGTAGTTGTTTTTTTTGACGAGAAATAGTTAATTGATTTTCAATGCGTGCCATGACTTCTTCCCCTTGAAAAGGTTTAGAAATATAATCAACACCTCCCACTTGAAAAGCTTTGACTTTATCGAAGACATCATCAAGAGCGCTGATAAAAATCACGGGAATTTCTCTGGTTTTTTCATCAGCTTTTAACTGTTCACAAACTTGATAACCATTGAGATCGGGCATATTAATATCGAGAAGGATCAGATCGGGAATTAGCGATCGCACTGTATTCAGGGCCATCTGTCCATTAATCGCTTTGCGTACCTGATATCCCTTCTCGGTGAGCATAATCGACAATAGCCGCACATTATTGGGCAAATCATCGACAATTAAGACACTAGGGCGCGGTGTGAGTTGAGTCATGCCGGTTATTTTATAACTCAAACTATTTAGTAAAAGTGTATAAAAAAACAGACGCGACACTCGCATCTGTTACAAAATTAACTATATTTTGAGGACAAGAACATCTAAGGATTTTCACCACCAACAGCGATGCCTGTACCATAAATCTGAGCATTTGTCAAGTTAATTCTCTCCATCGATGCACCCGTCACATCAGCATCATAAATCACGGCGCTGGTGAAATTGACTCCATTGAGATTAGCTTGATTCAAACTGGCATTAGTCAGAAAAGCTGCGGTTAAATTTGCGCCTTCTAGGTTGGCATCGGTCAAATCTGCGCCCTCTAAGTTAGCTTCCTCCAGATTAGCTCCCTGTAAATTCGCTTCTCTCAAATCAGCACCGATTAGATGCGCCCCTCTTAAATCTGCACCCCGGAGATCACAGCCCGGACATTCCCGCGTATTCAATAATTGTTGCACCTGTTGGGGATTTTCCGCACCGACGGGGTTAATCAGCAGTAAGGAGGCTAGGGAACCTAGGGCAATCATTAAAGTCCTTTTCATCGTTTTCGCCTCCTCTTTCGTTTTCCTCTCTACTTTTAAGATAGGAAAAAAGCTGCTAACCAACTTCCCCCGATCGGGCTAATTCTCCTGTTATCTCACTTTTGCTTGCTTTTGCTAGTCGATCTCTCCTTTCATCACTGTTGCGATCGCTGCTCGGGCATTTTCCTTAAATTCCTTGACATCGACGCGACTTAATAACCAAACTGCTAGGATCATTCCCAGTGCTTGCACGAGGAAAACTAAGCCATAGGCTAAAACCGGACTAGAAAAGACAACTTTACCGATATTTAAAATCGTACCGCCTAAAACCGTGGCTAATCCCCGGGCGATCGCTTGGGATAATCCCCAAGCACCGATAAAAGTTCCTGCGGTTTCGGCGGCGGTTAAATCTAACATTAAACTGGTAGCCCCGGCGGTAATCATTCCCGAAGCTAAACCGAAAAAGAGCAAGCTTGATTTTAATAAACTTTGATTAGCAGAAAAGCCGGCAAAAATCAAGAGAATAAAACAAATTGTTGCAAAAATACAGCCATATTTAGTGGTTTTTTGTTTACCGATGCGGGGAATGAGCATAAATCCCGTGGCGGCAATACCAAAAAGGGTTCCGGTTCCCCAAAAAGCGTTTAATTGGGTGGTTTGGGCGATACACATCCCAAAAACCTCGCCCCCAAACGGTTCCATAATTGCATCCTGCATAAATAAACTCAAAGTCATCATCAGCAGAAAGGTGAAAAATAAACCGGTTTGCCGACTAGCGGTGAGAACCTGTAACGCATCTTTAAAGGTAATTTGATCCTCTCTTTGCACGAGAGTGGACCGACTACTAAAACGAGAATATTTTTTTTCTACGCCAAAAGTCGCTAAAATACAGAGACCGAAAACGATAGCGGGCATAATCGTGAACACGGGGTTAATTGTCGCCTGTAGTTGCGGAATATTGGCTATGGGGGCTGATTGAGTCGGATCATAGGTCAAAATATTTGTACCGCAGATATTGGGAGTATCCAGCAAACGAGAACTAACGATCGCCCCGACGACGATTCCCAGCATCAGCATTGACCAAACTATAGCAACTAATTGCGATCGATTATCTTCATCGGACACATCCACCAAGAGGGCGGAAAAAGGGGTAGAACTGGCACTTAAAGCGAGTCCGTAGAGGGCGAAAATTAAGGCTAAGAGGGCAATCCAAGCGTAGGAAATGGTATTCCATCCCGAAGTTTGAATACTAAGTCCCAATTGCCAAACTACCTGCAAAGCAATAAAAGCTAAAGCGGTAAAAACTGCCGCCCCAATCCAGACATAACCGCTGCGATGATGACCTAAAATAGTTTTACCGTCGGATCTTTGCCCAAACCAGATGCGTGCTGGACTAACAAACTGGTGCATAGCGATCGCAGCTGCGGCGAGAAAGGGTAAAACTTTTAACTCATCGATCATAATCCGATTGAGAACCCCCAAAGTCAGCAGAGACATAATACCTAGTCCCATCTGAAAGAGTCCTAAGCGAAACATGGTGAAAAGTCCCAGTTTTGGCAGGGGTTTTGGGGATGAGTGAGTAGAATGGGGAATATCGCTGGTAGCCATAGTTAAATCAATACGGGAAAAAAGCCAGTATTTAAAAATTTAACGCAGGACGAGCAGACATCTTCTGGGGATTTAATTTTCTATCTCCAATAACCAAGTGGTCAGATCTGTCAAGCTGGTAAAATCGAGCAGCGCTTCTCCTAAAGTTTCTAATTGTTCTAGAGATAGTTCTCGGATTTGTTGGCTTAAAGTCGAGGATATTTCACCTAAACGACGGTTAAGTAGCCGTAGAATCAAAGAAACCGCTTCTTCTCGTCTTCCTTGTGCTTTTCCACTTTCCCGGATGTCCTGATAAATAACTGATTCGCGCATAATTTCTTCTCTTAATAAACTTCCGATGATTTCCTTACTTAATACTAACCCCGCCAGAATTGCTGTAGCGGCGGCTAAATTGCTTTTTTCAGTTCTACCCTCGATATTATCAATTTTTGCGGCTACTTGTCGTAGAATTTCGGGACGATTAGAGGTTTTTCCTAGATTGGCCAAGGGTAACAATCCTGATAATCCTAACATTTCCTCAGCAGCAATTTCCCAGAGACGAAGCACTTCGTATTCATGACGGGTATTGGGAAGAATAAAAGCGTTTTCCTGCACCAAAGGTGATGAGGTTTCTTTCAGGTAAATTACCACTTGTCGCATGGTTTTTTTGGGGAAGCGACGATAGACTCTAGTGCGATAATCTAACATCCGAAAGGACATTTTTGGGTCAGGATCGGTCTGGAATTCGAGATGAAGAATCATCTGCTCTGATTCTAACAAAATCAGGGCATCAGCCCGAATCGGTTCTAGAGACAGTTCCGAGGGACTCAATTGGGTGAAGGAGAGGGGTTCTCCTAATAACCATTGGGCGAAGTCACGACTATAATTTTCGGCGAGAAATTTACAGACATTATCATACATTTCTTGATTCTAATCAATGAGATATTTATAGTGTTTCTGATCAAGATGAAGTCTAACCTAATTTGGTATCAACGAGCGACTCCCCAAAACAAAAACTTTGTACCTCATCATTAAGATAACTGCTGTAAATTCGATCGAGGTAGGTGCAGATTACAATAAAACTGAGCCTCAAGGAGACTCAGTTTCTAGTTTTTTAAGGGCGGGAAATTAACGAATGTACTCTTTGAGGATACTATTGCGGTTAGGGTGACGCAGTTTCCGCAGGGCCTTGGCTTCTATTTGACGAATGCGCTCGCGAGTGACGTTGAAAATCTGGCCGATTTCTTCGAGTGTTTTCATCCGGCCATCATCTAAACCGTAGCGCAGCCGCAGCACATCGCGTTCGCGAGGACTAAGGGTATCGAGGACGTTTTCTAAATCCTCGCGTAATAGATTTTTAGAAACTTCATCTTCTGGGGTTTCCCCATCCGCTTCGATAAAGTCTCCTAAACGGGAATCTTCTTCTTTACCGATAGGAGTCTCTAGAGAAATAGGTAATTGGGCAGATTTGGCAATAAAACGCAGTTTTTCAATGGTCATCTCCATCTTGGTGGCGATTTCTTCCTCGGTGGGTTTGCGGCGCATTTCCTGAGAAAGAATCTTGGTGGTTTTTTTGATCCGGGAGATGGTTTCGTAGAGGTGGACGGGGAGACGAATGGTGCGGGATTGATCGGCGATCGCCCGGGTGATGGCTTGACGAATCCACCAAGTGGCATAGGTGGAGAATTTATAACCCTTTTCGTGGTCGAATTTTTCGGCGGCACGGATCAAACCGAGGGAACCTTCTTGAATTAAATCTTGGAAGGAAAGACCGCGATTCATGTATTTCTTGGCGATCGAAACCACTAAACGCAGGTTCGATTGTACCATTTTTTCCTTAGCGCGACGACCATGGTACAATCGACGCTTAAAGGCCGATAAGTATTCCTTTGATTTCGCCAGCCATTCTTCTACCATGGGAGCCGTTAGCTCCGTCTTCCCTAAATAAGCCTTAATATCCGATAATTTCGGTTCTTTTTCCGATTTTTCGGCGATAATTCTTTCGATGCGCTCGAACAGGAAAACCTGTTTTCCCCATTCAGCATCGCTATAGAGGCAAAAATCTTCGCGAATGCGTTCTAATTTCAGTAGATCGGCGATTTTTCTCGCTAATTCGATCTCCTCCTCCGCTCTCAATAACCGAATCCTGCCAATCTCTTGCAGATAAATCCGAATCGAATCTTCCGTATAGGGTTTTTTTCTGGCCGCGTCGCGACGACGAGCGCTGGCAAGGCGGCGGGTTTTTTTGCCATCGTTGCTATCGCTGGTTTCTTCTAGCTCTAACTCGATATCCTCATCATCGAAGTCTTCGTCTAGGTCAATCAAATCTAAATCCAATTGCGGCTCGGTAAGGGTTAGTACATCGTGGGCCTGCGTCATGCCGTTTTCCTCTTGCTCCTTCTGTGCAAAACTAGAAGATCGAATCTCAATCTAGGTGATACTGAACGAATTTGTGTCTCAAATCCGAGACGGGGAAAGACTTTTCCGATTGTAGCTTTAATTACAACAAATGGGAGAAGATCTTTGCTTAAATTCTCTTGTGTCGATGCGATTTTAGCGACACGGAATGCTGTTTTAGCTCGGTCAACTCATAATCTGGCTCCTGCAAAAATTGGGTAAATGGCTGGAGGACTGGAATCCGATCGCCGGTTTGTCTGCGGTGTTGACCAGATAGCTAACAATCAAAGGAATTATTGGACGGGTTAACTGTTCCCAATGGCAAGGGGAACAGCATCCCTATTGGCCCTTGCTAATTCCTTTAGTCTTTAGCTATTGTATTTAATTTGATCGGATTCTTACGGATAAATTTCATCCCTCATTGCTTTTACGCGAATCTGTTTTTGGTACATTAGCACCATGATTAATCAGAGCGCAAGCTCATAATATTAACTTAGCAACATTTTAGAAATTTGCGAGACAAATTTAAGATTTTCTCCAACAGCGCCATGGGAATTATGAATTATGAATTATGAAGTGGGGTGGTCACTGCGTGCGCGTTGCGGGGGGAAGTGGGGAAGTGGGGTGATGGGGTAGTGGGGGAATTTCAAGTAACACCCTAACACCCTAACACCCTAACACCCTATCTAGACTTGTAGCATTTCGGGGGTTTTTTCCTTCTGCTGCAGTGCGACATGGAGACGGTTTAAGGCACTGACGTAGGCGCGAGCGGAGGCGACAATAATATCGGTATCGGCTGCGCGAGCAGAATAGGTGCGTCCTTCGTAACGGAGACGGATAGTCACTTCTCCTAAAGCATCGATTCCCTCGGTCACTTCCCGCACCGAGAAAGAGATTAATTCGTTCGGAATCTGCACCACTCGATCGATCGCTTTGCAGAGAGCATCTACCGGTCCTGTACCAATGGCCGCATCGGATAACTCGCTACCGTCGGGAGTGCGAATCGTTACCGTGGCCGTGGGTCTGGCGCTATTTCCACAGGACACTTGTACTAATTCAAGGCGGAAGTGATCGGGAACCGTATCGATTTCATCGTTAACAATCGCTTCTAGATCGCGATCGGTGATTTCCTTTTTGCGATCGGCCATTTCCTTAAACTGGATAAAAGCGTTATTAAGTTCCGTTTCCGAAAGCTCAAAACCCAATTCCTGCAAACGAGAGCGAAAAGCGTTGCGGCCGGAGAGTTTCCCGAGGACGATCTGATTATGGGTCAAACCGATCGATTCTGCATCCATAATCTCATAGGTGAGTTTATGTTTTAACACCCCGTCCTGATGGATTCCCGACTCGTGTGCGAAAGCGTTAGCACCGACGATCGCCTTATTCGGTTGCACGATCATGCCGGTAAGATTAGAAACTAGGCGAGAAGTGCGATAGATTTCCTTGGTGTTGATCTTGGTTAAAGGTTCCGTGGACTCTGCTGGACGACCAAGGAAAGGATTAAAATAGGAGCGCCGGACATGAAGGGCCATCACCAACTCTTCTAGGGAAGCATTACCGGCACGCTCACCGATCCCATTAATAGTACATTCCAACTGTCGAGCGCCATGTTTAACTGCTTCGAGGAAATTAGCCACCGCTAACCCTAAATCGTCGTGACCATGGACGGAGATAATCGCTTGGTCGATATTGGGGACATTTTCCTTAATTCCCCGGATTAAAGCGCCAAATTCGCTGGGGGTGGTGTAACCGACGGTATCGGGAATGTTAACGGTGGTGGCTCCTGCGGCGATCGCTCTTTCAAGGACTTGATAGAGGAATTCCGGATCGCTGCGGCCCGCATCTTCGGGGGAAAATTCCACATCATTAAGGAAGGATTTAGCATAGGCCACCATTTCTGGCACAATCTCAAGAACTTCCTGACGAGTCTTCTTAAGTTTGTATTGGAGGTGGATATCGGATGTGGCTAGGAAGGTGTGAATTCTGGGCTTGGCGGCGGGTCTGAGCGCATCGGCGGCAGATTTGATGTCTTTTTGGTTAGCCCGGGCTAATCCGCAAATAATCGGGCTATCAGCTTCGCTGCCGACGCTGGCAGCAATCTTCTGCACAGCTTCAAAGTCCCCCGGACTAGCGTGGGGAAAACCTGCTTCAATGACATCAACTCCCAGTCTTGCCAGTGCGCGCGCTATGGTTAGCTTCTCATCCACATTTAAAGCGGCACCCGGGGACTGTTCCCCATCTCGAAGGGTGGTATCGAAGATAATCACACGGTCTGGACTGGTATTCATAGTTTTTTTGTACCGTTAACGAACTTGGGAGTTGTTCCTCTGATTATAGCAGCCGAGGCCGAGGGGGTTGTTAAGGAAAATTGCGCTGAGAATTTCTCGACTTGCTCGCGCTTTTCCTGCTTGCCCTTTTTTTGGCTACCATAGAGGATATAGATAAATTGGCGAGGGACTTAACAATGTTTGGCAAACCAGCGAAGGAACCGAACCCACCGGAGGTAAAAGACCTACAGGAAGTGATGTTTTCGATTAAGCAAAATCTCGAACCAGATCAGGATAAAACTGATATTAATCTTGTTGAGACTCCTACTCCAGAGGTGGTTACTGTAGTTGAAAATATTAGTAAAATTCTCTCTCCCTATTTTATCGTTTTGGTGGGGTTATTTCTCTATGATCGGAATAGTTTTATCGGTTTTTTATTAGTTTTTACGGGAGTTCTAGCGATTTTTGGGGTTTCTCTCAAGGATATTAATAAACTCTTTGAAGAAGGGAAAAAGTTTTTCCAATCTAAATAGGTTTCTCCTCTGGATATGGTGATAACTGATAACTGATAACTGATATAAGATTATGTCTTTAGTTGCATCTTTACTCGATCGAGTATCTCCTCAGAGTTTACAACAATTGCGAGCCAGCGATCGAGCTTGGCAAGCTTTGCGTTTAGAAAATGCGCTTATTCCTACGGTAATTAATCAAAGTCAAGAATCTTTAGGAGAGACGGATTTTGATCTAGTGATTGCGGGGGGAACCCTGGGAATTTTCATCGGGGCTGCCCTACAAACTAGGGGCTGGCGTGTGGCATTATTAGAAAGAGGTATTCTGCGCGGTCGTCAGCAGGAGTGGAATATTTCCCGTTTAGAATTAAGCAGTTTTTTAGAGTTAGATTTATTGACCGAAGCTGAATTAAATCAAGCAATAGCGACGGAATATAATCCTGCGAGGGTGGGATTTTATCAAGGTTATGAACTTTGGGTCAGAGATATTTTAAATATCGGTGTTGATCCGGTTTATTTGCTAGAAACTTTAAAAACTAAGTTTTTGCAAGCGGGAGGAAAGTTATTAGAAAATTCGGGGTTTAGCGGGGGGATTATTCATCCCGATGGGGTAATGGTTAAAACGGGAGAAATGACTTTAAAAACCCGTTTATTAATCGATGCCATGGGTCATTTTTCGCCAATTGCAAAACAGGCAAGAAAAGGAGAAAACCCCGATGGAGTTTGTTTAGTGGTGGGTAGTTGCGGTCAGGGTTTTCCCAGTAATGAAACTGGTGATTTGATTTATTCTTTTACCCCAATCTTGCACCAATGTCAATACTTTTGGGAAGCATTTCCCGCTAGGGATGGTCGGACAACTTATTTATTTACCTATCTTGATACCCATCCCGATCGCTTTAGTTTAGAATTTTTGATGGAGGAGTATTTAAGATTACTGCCAGAGTATCAAAAGGTGGATTTAGAAGCGGTCAAATTTCAGCGTTTTCTAGCAGGTTTTTTCCCTGCCTATCGTCAAAGTCCTTTAAAAATGCCTTGGTCAAGAATTCTGGCAGTGGGAGATAGTAGCGGTAGTCAATCTCCGGTAAGTTTTGGTGGTTTTGGGGCAATGGTTAGGCATTTAAAAAGGCTAACTTTTGCCATCGAGGAAGCTTTACAAATTGATGCTTTAAACCGAGAAGATTTAGCCCTTTTACAACCCTATCAACCTAATATATCGGTAACGTGGCTATTTCAAAAAACCATGAGTGTCCCGATATATGCTAACCCTAATCCCAATCAAATTAATGACTTAATGAGTGGAGTTTTTCGGGTAATGGATAAGTTGGGAGATGAGGTATTAAAACCGTTTTTACAGGATGTGGTGCAGTTTTCTTCTCTCTCAAAAACTTTGCCTTTGGTTAATCCTCAATTAGTTTTACCGATGATTCCGCAAGTAGGTATCAGTCCTTTTATCGATTGGACGGGACATTATTTTAATTTAGCTTTGTATAGTGGTTTATATCCCTTAGCAGCCACCTTAAAACCTGTTTTAGAAAAGTTACCCGACAAGCAAAAATATCTTTATCATCGTTATCTAGATAGTTGGAAATATGGCTCTGGGGGAGATTTTATCAGTAAACAGTAACCTGATAACTGATTTAATCTTTATCTTGAAAAAATTGTTGATCGAGATAATTAACTTTAGCATAGGGTTCTAAAGCGGAGAGAATTTGTCGGCCATAACTGCGAGCATTGACACGATTATCGAGGACAGCCACACAACCCTGACACTCCCGGAGAGACTGAACAGATTTCTGGATTTCCCTCACTGCTGTGGGTAAAAGATAGGCACGAAACCAGTCGAGATGTTGTCGTTTATAGTAAGCAATTTTGCCAGCAACGAGAGGATTTTCGGGGGATGGTAAGGGTAAAGTAGCGATAATTAATAAACTGGGAGTCGGAAATTTTTCTTGATGGGTTTGCCAGAATTGCCAACCACAAACCAGAATAGTATTATTATTAATCTCAGTTTTTTCCACTTGTACTCGCGAACCGTAATCGGCTGCGATTTGGGTGGCAATTTGTGCCTTGAGGGGAACATCTTCAATCAGAATTACTATCGGTTGTTCACTGGTATGATTAGCACTAACTAATTCCCGTACTTGCTTTAATAACATCGGTTTAAATTCGGGTGTGTTGGGGGCGCTGATGCGCTCGGGTAGATATAAATGAATATATTCACTTTCGCGATCAGCTGCAAACTTTAAAGTTAAAATATCTCCGATACCCTGATTTTGACGGTATAAATTAGCGGATTTTTCGCTATCTAAAAAACTGCCGATTAAAACAAAGGGTTGCTGCTGCCAAATTGGTTTGAAAAAACTAGCCACCTCCAAAGGACTGATTTTTAGGGTAAATTCTTCTCGCTCTCGATCTACTGATGTCCAGAGGAGATAATTATGCTCGGGGATTTTTGCCGCTAAAAGTTGCCAAACAGAATCAGTGGTTAAGTCTTGATGCAAGCGTTGCAGGAGAGCAATTATATATTCTTTTTCCTTGGCATCAATAAGATAGCAATTATAGGGATTTATTGGATGGCCAAGAATACTTTGGCTAAGTTGTGCTTTAATTAAGTCTATAAACTCTCTATGCTGGGGATATGCTGACTCTAAAGCAGACCATTGTTCGGGAGTAATGGTGACGGTGAGATGATCTACTAGACAAGTTTCTAAATCTTCGGCTCGATCGATTATTGTGGGGATATTCTGGGGAAAATGACCGAGATTGCCCAATTTGTCCTCTAACCATTCTTGGGGTGTGGTGAGGAGTAAACCGGTAAAATTAGCGGGAAAGCGATCGCTTTTGAGGATATCTCGCTGACTTTGTAACCATGTTTGTAGATGGGGGATTTCCACTTCTAACAGTAGATTTAGTTCTGACTCTGGGGCAACAATCAGAACAGGTGTATTACCTAAAAGAGCCGGGGTGAGATAACTGAGACAATAACGGGTGAGAGTAGTTCCAGTTTGTATGAGAGAGGAACGTTTTAAGCGTAAAGCTCTAGCCACCAGTCGCCCCATAGTGAGATGATGAGACCAGTAAAAGCGTCCTTGTTCGCGTAAAAAAGCGCGTAGGGAAGAATGAACCGCTGCTTCTAATAAAACCATCTCATCTCAGTTATTGGTTATCAGTGATCGGTTATCAGTGGGAAGGGAGAGGTTTACAAGTGATCTTTCATCAGTCAAACCTACTCCCACGAGTTGACCGTGGATATTTTAAGTTTATGCTGTTGCATCTGCTTTTTACTTGCGACTTGGTGTGAGATGATCTAGAAATGTCTATTTTATGAGAAGGATAAAGAAAAGTAATGGCAGAAATTCAGTTTTCCAGGGGGTTAAAAGAACCGATTGTTCCCGATATCCGCTTAAGTCGCACTAAAACGGGAGAGAAGGGATCGGCAAAATTTTATTTTGATCAACCGACTATCCTCGGAGATCAACAAACCGAGGAAATCACGGGGATGTATCTCGTCGATGAGGAAGGAGAAATCGTCACCAGGGAAGTAAAAGGCAAATTCATCAACGGTAAACCCACGGCGATCGAAGCTACGGTTATTTTTAATTCTCCCGCAGAGTGGGATCGTTTTATGCGTTTTATGGAACGTTACGGTAGCGAAAACGGTCTAGAATTTACTAAATCTTCCTGATTTGGCCTTTAGCTTCTGGCAATTTGTCAAAAAACCCGCATTCAGGATCGATGCGGGTAAAAGTGAAAAATCAGAGGAAAAACCTATTTAACTCCCAACAATTCCACATCGAAAAGTAAAGTCGCGTTGGGAGGAATTACCCCACCAGCACCCCGCGCACCATAACCCAATTCTGGGGGGATAATTAAGGTACGCTGTCCACCGACTTTCATCGATGCGACTCCTTCATCCCATCCTTTGATCACTTGACCCACTCCAATGGTAAAGGTAAAAGGTTGATTGCGATCCTTGGAGCTATCGAATTTTTTGCCGTCTGTCAGGGTTCCCGTGTAGTGAACAGTTACTTTTTGACCTTTTTGGGGACTTTCTCCAGTTCCTTCCACGATATCGATGTATTTTAGTCCCGAATCGGTGGTGACTGCTTGATCTAAATCCATGGAGATGATTTCCTTATTAATAGTTTGAGTGATAGCGGGTGGCTCGATTTCTGCGGCGATCGCATTGTTTTTTTCCCCTCCACCAAAGAGGGAAGCAACGATTAAAAATAAGCCACAAACCGCAATGATAGCAAAACTGAGCAAGATTTCGCGCATTGATTTCATAGTTCCCTAACGCCAGAGTTTATTCTCTAAGTCTCTCACCTGTCGTTCTAATCTATCAATCCTTCCCCGCAGTTCGTCCATTTCCGATTGTCGGGGAACCCCTAAATCCTGCAAAATCTGGCGAATATAGCGTTCTAAGTTGTTCTCGAAGCTCCCCTGTTCAGACTTCATCTGTGTCATCAGATCATCAACAAAGTTTTTAGCCTGATCAGAATTGATTTTACCGTCTTTGACTAATTCGTCGCTCACTTCTTTGATCTTTTCTGCCACCATGGAAGTAGTACCAATACCC
Source organism: Microcystis sp. M015S2 (assembly GCF_020245945.1). Taxonomy (NCBI): domain Bacteria; kingdom Bacillati; phylum Cyanobacteriota; class Cyanophyceae; order Chroococcales; family Microcystaceae; genus Microcystis; species Microcystis sp. M015S2. Next base: position 4,820 of record NZ_JADBTX010000032.1, on the reverse strand, counting down.
ATCAGCAGCAGTTGTTTAATCCAGTCGCTATTATCCATTGTTTTCACACTTTTCAAGGAGACGGGGATAAAAATATCCCTATTCCATTATGGACTTTTGCGGCGGTAACGGCAGAGCGATCGAGCAGATAACCCGCCAAGGCTATCCCCGTGGAACTACCCCCATCTAGGTTTAAACCGTCCTTTGCCGCCATTAACAGCAAAATTCGGGCTAATTCGCCTAAAGTTGCCCCCCGTCCCCCGACGCGATTGTGGATAGCAACTAGCAAAATTTTTCCTTCTCGGCTAACTGCGATCGCACTGCGGGAAGCTTGTTGATTTTGGAATGCAGGACTAAATTTTTCGGCATTTCCATCCAAAACTATGCGTCCATTCTGCAATAATAGGGGACCTGCACCTAAAATCTGGGGATAATTGGCAAAATCCCTCGGTAGGGTGACGCTATCGAGGTTGACTCTTTCACCAATATTTAAATTAATATCTGTCTTTCGGCAGATGACTAAATAGCCATTTTCTGGTATGTCTATACTATCCTGTGGGGAAAGATTATTTAATTTCTCCGTTATGCGATCGCCTTGGACGACTAACCCAGTTTCGCGCTCGGTGAGGGGATGATAATTACTTCCCCAATCGCGAGTATAACGACTGCAGCCGGCTGTCAGGAAAGCACTATTTAACTGGGTTAGAGGAAAACGTTGTCCAGTGGCAGTAATGAGAGTTTCCTCTAAACTGAGGCGATCGATCCTGATTTTACCACGATTATCCCATGCGATCGCTCCTCGGTTTAAAATTGGTCCGGATAACCATTTGCCATCCACACGAATTGCCCCCAAAGGTAACTGATTATTACGATTAAAAAAGCCGCCATTAATCATCGCTACCGCATTACTTTCGCTATTAATCGTGATCAGGGGATTAGTGCCGCGCATTGAGGTGGAATTAGCGGTGATTGGTTTAATAGTTATCTGGGGATTTTTAGGATCAATTTCTAACCAAGTCACGGGAAACCAATCTTTGTCTAACTGGATATATTTTTGATTCCAGATTAACCCGGGCTGCCAAACAATGCGCTTTTCATCCATAGCATCGGGACGAGAATCAATGATAATTCGGGGAGGATTAGCCACACTGCTGATCTGTAATCCGTAGGCAGTGGGAAGGTTAATTTTTAAACGACTGATCACTCCATTATTTTCTAAGGAAGTGATCTGAGTGGCTAAGTTATTATTGGAGTTACCTAGATCATCTTCATCGTTATTTTGATTACTGTTGCTGATAGTTTGGGGTTGAAACCTAGAGATGAGCGATTGCTGGGCATTTCCTTCTAAAGTAATCACAGCTTCATTTTTTGCCTGACTAACTTGCCAAAAGGTCGGGCGATCGAGTTGAATAATAATCCTTTGTACTGCTCCATAATTTTCTAGCTGAATATCTTGAATCTGGGGAGCAGCAAAGTTAATAGTTAAACTATCACCATTAATTGTGGTTGTTGCCCCCATTTTTAGTAAAATATCCGTAACATCCAGCCAGCGATCAGAGTCGATTAAATTAGCCGATAAAGTTTGTAAATTAAACCAGTTTATCGGTTGCTTTTTTGGATCATTTGTGCTAAGAAAATCCATGCCGAATAATTGTCTTGCTCCCGTGTCACCCATGGCAATTCTGGTACTATTTGCTGTTGTCCACTGTCGCCAAGAAACGGGCAAAGAACGACCATTAAGAATAATTTTTTTTCCCTGTTGCTGGTTCGATAAATCCCTAGAAGCTAAAGTTATTGCTGATCTATGATCGGCTAAAGATATAGTTGGACTGCCAAGAATTATCAAGGAAGTTACCGTTAAACAGATAGATGATAAAGTCAGGTAATTTAACTGCATAATTATCTCCCTAAATCACCTGAGTTAAGATGATAAAGAGCAATGATTTTTTCCGTGACTTCTGTAATAGTGAGATGATCGGTATTAACTTCGATCGCATCTGCGGCTTTTCGCAGGGGTGCTAGGGAGCGATTACTATCCAAATAATCCCTTTTTTCAATCTCTTGGGTTAATTCTGCGAGACTAATCCCACCATTTCCCTGCGCTTCTAAGTCTTTTAATCTCCTTCTCGCTCTTTCTTCGGATGTCGCTGTCAAGAAAATCTTTAATTCCGCTTCTGGGAAAACATTAGTACCAATATCTCGACCTTCCACAACTATTCCCCCTGACATTCCCAGTTGTCTTTGCAGGGTGACTAACTGCTGTCTCACCGCTTTTTGAGCGGCAATTCTGGACACTTGCGAGGTAATTGCGGGAGAGCGAATCTCTAAAGTCACATCCTGCCCATTAATCTTCACTATAGTCACATTTTCGGGACTATCGGCCGGAATTATTTCTATCTTCGCCAAGGATAATAACTCGGCGATGGCCGCTTCTGCGGACAAATCCAGACCGGAATTCACCACTAACCATGTCACCGCGCGATACATCGCACCGGTATCGAGATAGGTTAACCCCAATTTTTCGGCTACTAAGCGCGTTACCGTCGATTTTCCCGCTCCAGCCGGCCCATCAATAGCGATAACTGCCCGACGTTGACGCAAGATAATATTATCAATTAAACGGGTTTGACCGATCAATCCGGCGATCGCTAATAAGCCCCTTGCTTCGATCTGCTCGATCGGTTGTAAACTCTGGGGATGGACTAAATCCAGATACTGACAGCGAAATTCTGGTACTCTGTCGAGATTTTTTTGGACAATAGCCAGTAGTTTTTCCCTTTGTCTTTCCCCTAAACGAAAACTGTCGAGGGCTAATTGCAAACTTTGGGCGATAATTGTCGCTTTTTCCCTTTCTGTGGCCGATAGATACTGATTGCGAGAACTAACTGCTAATCCCGATGTTTCTCGCACTGTAGCACAAGCGCGAATCTCGATCGCTAAATTTAAATCCCTGACTAATTGCCGGATAATCGCTAACTGTTGGGCATCCTTTTCGCCAAAATAGGCGATCGTCGGTGCAATTATATTAAACAACCGCGTGACAATTGTGGCTACTCCCTGAAAATGTCCCGGACGAAAAGCACCACATAACCCGCTAGTCAGAGAAATCGGGGGAACAACTGCGGTTATCTCCTCAGAATTACCAATTCCTAAAGTTTCCGCACTGGGAGCAAAAATAGCAGCAACTCCCAAGGATTCACACAGTTGGCGATCGCTGTCAAGGCTGCGGGGATAGCGAGAAAAATCCTCTGTGGGGCCAAATTGTAGAGGATTAACAAAAATACTGACCACAGTTACCTCCGCTTCCGTCACTGCGCGTCGAATTAGACTAGCATGACCTTTATGGAGAGCGCCCATGGTTGGCACGAGGGCAATACTGCGATCATGGCGATAATCAGCCAAAAAAGTGCGTAAACCGGGGATTGTTGTGAATATTTGCACAGGGTTCACTCCTTTAATAGCCTATTCCACTACTATTCGCCAGGGGATGCTGCCCGATGATCAATTCGGCTGCTTCCGGGGAATCGGCTTTAAATAATAACATCCCATCGCCTCTTTCTGTCCAATAACTCGTTTTTTGCCTCCTGTCGGCTCTCTTGGGTTTGGTGGGTAAAATGTATTTTATAAGATATATTCCCGCCAGCGAGCGACTGGAACGAACCACAAAGACACAAAGGACACAAAGATTGATCGGTTCTATATAAGTTAAACTGATCACACAAAGAATAAGAGAGGCTCCTGATCACACAAAGAATAAGAGAGGCTCCTGTGCTGTCTCGGTTGACCGCTGCATATATGCTTGTTTAACAAACTGGGGCATAATTTTTTTCAGGACGATGACCGGTAAGCAGCCCGACAATTATATAGATTAATGGCAAAAAAGACTTGACAAAATCCCTCGATTTGACCTATACTTTTTAGTATAATGGGGATCCGTGCCAAGATATATATAAGCCTTTTTAGTTCCGATATAGCGGTATGCGCTTGAGTGAGATACAGACAAAGCCTTGCCTAGCATGGTTTATAGCTCGTGACAGTGTACCTCGTACGACTGCACACCGCTATAATTAAGTGGTTCTGATTAAATAGAAGATAGATTTTGTCTTTGATCCCCACTGCCCCCTAGAGCCTAGAATTGATTCATAGTAGGGTTGATTCATGAATCAACCCTACCTTGAGGGGGAATCTGACAGTTAACACCTAACTACTTAATTAGGACTTACGCATTGACAGGATCGACCAAATATGAGGTATGGGTTTCGGGCATTTTAACGTGATTTTTTGATGACTTTTGAGCGATCGCTATCGCTCAGAAGTTAATCGCCAAAAGTCTGAAACGACGGATTTTCGTTCATACACATCGTGGTGAATTTGTACAGTGCGTAACTCCTATTAATAAACCATCACCGGGTAAATAGCCAGAGATAGAAATTATGAAGGAAAGCACCGTCCCCACCATTAATCTCGCCCCTAAACTCAGACGCAATTTATCTTTATGGAATCCCTTTGATTATCTTTTGCTGTTGTACTGGGTGTTTTATTTTCCCCAAGCAATAGGCTGGTATGTGGAAACGAGAGGCGGCGGCGATAAATTCCAAGAACAGAAAACATGGCGCGATAGAATGCAATTTCTCCGCGACCATCCCGTACAATTGCGTCTAGGGATTCAGGGTCTTCTCTTAACTGTAATTACCCCTCTAATTAAACCTCTCCATAATTTAATTAAATCACAATAATAGGATATAATAAAACAAATAGTAAATCAAAAAAAGCCATGAAAAACTACACTTGGGAATACATTCAAAAATATCCGAAACAAACTAAAAGACTATTAGGAATTG